>JAZQHN010000117.1:0-3202 GCA_045540615.1 Clostridia bacterium | reverse complement strand
TGTATAAGTGGTAGTCAAAGCACCTGCAGCCAAGGAACCGTGTACAGCACCTGCAGCACCTGCTTCGGATTGCATTTCAACCACTTTAACAGGCTGTCCAAAAATATTGTTTTTCTTGTCTACTGCCCATTCATCTGTTACTTCCGCCATAACAGAAGACGGGGTGATGGGGTAAATTGCAGCTACATCAGTAAACGCATAAGACGCCCATGCCGCAGCATTATTACCGTCCATCGTTTTCATTTTTCTTGCCATGAAAACATTCCTCCTACTAAAATATAGTAATATCTTTAAGATATCAAAAACACAGGTACAAAAGTACCACTATTCATTATACCAACATTTTTCGCCTCTGTCAAGCAAAAAGAACGGAATTTTTCATATTAAATGAAGAATTTATGAATAAATACAAATAAGACTCGTTTATAAAATTTTCATTTATCGATTTATTTTTTATCAAATTGCTTTATTTGCAGAATTAATGATTGACGAAACAAGAATTATATGTTAGAATATAATTAAAAATTTTATTCTTAAAAGGAGTGAATCAAAATGAAAAAAACAGTAGCAATCTTACTGGCACTTTGCCTGCTGCTGCCCGTAATCCTGGCACCTGTGGCTTCTGCCGCTGAACCGGTTTACGCAATCTACGTTGCTGTTGACGGAGACGACAGCAATGAGGGTTCCATTACTTCTCCCCTTGCAACCTTAGAGGCTGCACAACAAATGGTACGGGATATCAAAAAATCCGGTACAGTTCCCACAGGCGGTATTCGTGTGTACTTACGTGAAGGTTCTTATTTTAGAGATCAAACTTTGACTCTGACCAGCGAAGATTCCGGCACTAAGGATGCACCCGTTATTTATTCCGCTTACCCCGGAGAAAAAGTTATTTTAACCGGCGGTATCACTATGGAAGGCAATCAATTTTCAAAAGTGAATGACACCGAAAAACTGGCTCGTCTCAGCAAGGATGCAAAGGATAAGGTGTATTCCATTGATTTGAAGCAATTTGGTGTTACAAGTCTTTTGGAAGCAAAGCCCCGTATGATGGCATTGTTCAATGACCAATCCATGAGCCTTGCCCGTTGGCCTAACGATGATTATTACATTGTTCCCGAGGTTATTTCGGAAGGTACTTATCTGCGTGGCTACAGTGAGGACAAGAACCCGCCAAACAGCCCCAACTACATTCCTCCGGAAAAGCAAAAGAACGATCCGGGTATCATCAGATACGATGCTGAAAACATCAGCAAATGGACCAATTTGGATCAAGTATATTTAGAAGGTTACTGGGGCGTTTTGTGGTCTACCGATATTCTGCAGATTGCCAAACGTGATACTGAAAAGAAAACCATCACCTTTGACAGAGCAACCACTTACAGTGTGGTACACAGTATCGCAAGATTCTATGCATACAATGTATTTGAAGAAATTGATGCTCCCGGTGAATACTACATTGACAAAGAAACCTTGACCATGTATCTCTATCCTATGGATGACATGAAAAATGCAAAGATTGAGTTGACTCAATCTGACAAAGAATTTGTAAATATGACCGATGTTTCTCATGTTGCATTTTCCGGAATCAATTTTGAAACCAATGCAAAATCTGCATTTTTGATTAAGGGCGGTTCTGACATTACCATTCAGGATTGTAATTTCTATAAAATTCAGAATGCTTGTATTGATGCAGATGAAACCATCCGTTTGGGCGTTGCATCCTGTCACTTTAAAAATATTGGCGGAATGGGTGTTGCCATTGAGTCCGGTGACCGTCAAACTTTAACATCTTCTGAATGCTATGTAGAAAACTGTAATTTTGAAACCTTCTCTCAAATTCTGAGAACCTACAATCCGGCTATTCAGCCCTATGGTGTGGGTGTCAGAATGTCGAACAATGTATTCCATGATGCTCCTCATACTGCAATTTTATTTAATGGTAATGATATGCTGATTGAATACAACGAAATCTATGATGTTCTGAAAGAAACAGATGATGCAGGTGCTATTTACTCCGGTCGCGATATGACTTGGAGAGGCAACATGATTCAGTACAACTACATTCATGATATGGATAACGGACAAGGTGCTCACGGTCGTGCCGCAATCTATATGGATGATGCAATGAGCTCTATGACTGCTCGCGGTAATATCTTTGCTAATCTGCAAAAAGGCTTCTTCATGGGTGGCGGACGGGAACACACCATCGCAAATAACATCTTCTTCAAAGTATCCGACCCCGTTCCCTTTGATGCACGTCAGAAGGATATGACTCACGAGGATTTGTTTGACCCCGAAACAACTCAAACTGTTCCCCAGCGTTATCAGAGCATTCCTTACGATAGTGAAATCTGGAAGGAAAAATATCCGGATGTATTTGAAATGTCCACCGACGAAAATCCCGGATATCCCAAGCACAACTCCATTTATAATAATGTACTCATTTCCAGCGGTGAAATGAAATTAAACAGCTTGGTTGTCGAATGGGCAAAACGTTTGGAAAATAATGAGGTGCTGACCTTGAAGGAAAGCGGGCTTGAAATCTCCCGTGATACTCACACTCCTTCCATTAATGAAAACACCAAGATTAACACCAAGATTTCCGAATTTAAAAAAATCCCTACCGAAAGAATGGGTAACTATACTGCAAAATTAAACGAAAAGCTTTCCAATGCTGTTGCTTTAAAGATTGACAGTCCCAATGCTTTGGTTCAGGGTAAGAAAACATTTGTTGACACCAACAATGTTTCTGTTCAGCCTATTGTTCAGAATGACAGAACCTTGGTTCCTGTTCGTTTTATTTCTGAAAGCTTTGGTGCAAATGTAGGTTGGGACGGCGAAACAGAAACCGTTACCGTAACCTTGGGCGGACGTACCATTGTTCTCAAAATTGGTTCCAACATTATGACTGTGGACGGCGTAGAAAACACATTAGATGTTCCTGCACAAACCATTTCCGACCGCACCTTAATTCCTCTGCGTGCATTGGTAGAAGGCTTAGGAAAAACAGTTATGTGGGATGACAGAGGCTTGATTGTTATTAGCGACAACGCTTCCCTTTTCGATACAGAAGCAGATGCTTACCTCATTGATAACGTGATCAGAACATTGGCATATTAATTTAGATACTCAAACAATCCGTCGGAATTACTTCCGACGGTCAGCGTGTCGATAAACTTATCGACACGCTGGCAGACGA
>JAZQHN010000116.1:0-2906 GCA_045540615.1 Clostridia bacterium | reverse complement strand
GGTTGATAATGCTATTTGGGAATTTAATCCCAATGACCGCGATTATCCACCGGCTAACTGGAATCATTTTATGATGTATTATCCTGGAGATGAATATGTGCAGTTGATTGGTGTGACCGGATATAACACAGGCACTTATTATAAAGAAAGTAAAAATGAAACCTGGCGTGAATTTAAAGTGATTTATGATAGAATTCAGAAACGAAATCAACCTTATTTTTTAGATTTTCCTTGGATGATTACGGAATTTTCCTCAAGTTCCATCGGTGGGGATAAAGCAAAATGGATTGAACGTATGTTTGAAGGTATCAACCGGTATCCTAATATTAAATTGGCGGTATGGTTTCATTTTGCAGATTTTGATCCCGAGCATCCTGAAACAGTGGCACGACCATATTGGTTAGATGAAACGAAAGAGACCTTGAACGCCTTCAAAAAAGGCTTGCAAAATTTGAAATAATTATTGATTTTTCAGATGGTTTATAGTATAATGGTATCAATGTAAAGGAGGTTTTTATATGTTTGCAGAATATTACGAAAAAACAAAACAATATGGTCCCAGAATAAATACGGATACCTTTGTTTCCGATGGTACATTTTCCTACACAGGTAGGGAGGATTGGTATGTAAAATTTATTGAAAAAATTCAATTGAAGGACAAGTCCTTGTGGTCACTTTTTGTGAATCAATTTCGAAGCAACGTGGACGATGAGGATAATGGTTGGCGTTGTGAATATTGGGGAAAAATGATGAGAGGTGCTTGTATTACCTATCGGTATACCCATGACGAAGAATTGTATCAAATTTTAGAGGATACTACAAAGGATTTGTTGACGGTTCAACAAAAAGACGGCCGTTTTTCCACTTACAGCGAACAAGCTCAATTTGATGGTTGGGATATGTGGGGCAGAAAATATATCATTTTAGGTATTCTTCATTTTTATGAAATTTGTAAGGATGATTCATTGAAAAAAGAAATGCTTCAGGCTGTCATGAAACATGCAGATTATATTCTAGATAAAATTGGGGAAGGAAAACTGTCAATTACCAGAACTTCTCCTTATTGGGGATGTGTAAATTCTTGTTCCATTTTAGAACCCATGGTTCGATTATATAACGAAACAGAAGAACAGCGATATTTAGATTTTGCATCTCATATCGTTCAGGCTGGCGGTTGCGATCTTTTTGATTTGTTCGAAGCTGCTTATGAAGATAAGGTTGATCCTTATGAATATCCTACAGTGAAAGCTTATGAAATCATGTCTTGTTTCGAAGGTTTGCTGGAATATTACCGTGTGACAGGAATTGAAAAGTATAAAGAAGCGGTCATTCGCTTTGTAAGACGGGTTGCAAATAGTGATATTTCTATTATTGGATGTGCAGGTGCGGAACATGAGCTGTTTAACAATACAGTGTTGAAACAAACGGATACTACTTATCAGAATATTTTGCAGGAAACTTGTGTTACTGTTACCTGGATGAAGCTGTGTACTCAGCTTTTATGGTTGACAGGTGATGTTGCATATGCCAACTATATTGAAACTTCTGCTTATAATGCATTATACGGAAGCGTTAATACAGATGGTTGTACTACAAATGGTGCATTGCCCTTTGACAGTTATTCTCCCTTGCTGGCAGCAAAACGCGGTCGACGTACAGGCGGCTTAAAATTCATGGAAAATGGTACCTATTACGGTTGCTGTGCGGCAATTGGTGCCGCTGGGACAGGAATGATTCCGGGTATCAGTGTAATGGAATCAAGAAGAGGTGTTGTATTTCATCTGTACTGTAACGGAACAGCAAAGGTTGCAGACAAAGAGTTTACAATTAAAACTCAGATGCCTGCAAAGGGACAAACAGAAATTATGATATTGACAGAAGGAGTTTACGAAATTAAATTAAGGATTCCTCCATATTGCAGTAATGCAGTTGTATCTGTAAATGGTGAAAGTGTTTCCTGTACCATTAATTCTTATTTGAGTCTGGAACGGGAATGGAGCAAAGGAGATCAGATTTCTTTGCAGTTTGATTGGGATGCCGCATTGGTTTATGCAAAAGGATTTGAAAAAGATCCTATGAGTCCTTATCATGTGGCAATTACTTATGGCCCTTTGGTGTTGGCGAGAGATGAAAGATTAGGAGAGGTGGGAACCCCTGTTTCAATCACTAATCTCCGATTGAAACCTTCTTCTAATGCACCTTTCAAAACTGTTTGCGAATTTGAATTAGAAACAGAGCAGGGGACTATTACTCTTGTGGATTATGCATCTGCCGGCAAGGATTGGAAAACAAGAATGGAATGTTGGTTACCTACAAAACAATATGAACGTGACATACCAGAGCTTCCTCCTCAGTTCGAGGGGTAACGAAAGATAAGGAGTGTTATTTTTGGTAAGGGAAATTGCTGAAAAATTAATGTTTCCGGAAGAAGCGGTTCAAGTAATGGGGAGTGTTTTTGATATTGTTACAAGCACCGAGGAAGGAAATGATCTTCTTGCTTTGGCAATGGATGCTTTTTTCGGAAACAAGGAATATGACCCGCTACTGGATCAACTGACTGAAATAGCAGGCTGTCACCGCTATACTTTGGACATGATGTTTTTGTTGGTTTGTTCTGATGCTCTTCATGATATTTTTTATATCAGAGAAATTTCTGATGAGATTTTTTGGGATACCATGATGGATTTGAAGTACAAATTAATGGAATGCAAAAATTTATATGACATTTGGGGTACCATGACTATCAATTGGTTGCAGGGATATTTTTTCTGTGAACGGTTTAAACTCGGACGGTTACAGTATGATATCAAAGAATTTCAATATGATGATTATAAAGGCTTTTTAAAAAAAGGAGATCCTGTTTGGACCTGTCATATTCCTTCTTGCGGACCATTATTATTAGATGA
>JAZQHN010000115.1:0-3274 GCA_045540615.1 Clostridia bacterium | reverse complement strand
ATTTTTGGGATCCACATTCATTTCATCAAAGTATAATACTGTCATAATATCTGCAATGGATAAGGAACCGCCGGGATGACCGGAAGCAGCGTGATAGGTTCCTCTGATGATATTTGCACGAATATTGGCAGCAATTTGTGTCAATTCATTTTTGGTCAACATTCTCTACCGTACCTTTCTTTAAAAACTATAGTGAATTTATTCACCCTTGTCATTATTCTGAGAGATAAACTGATCTCGTTTCACCATCCCATACAACATCTAAATTTAATTTTTCTGAAAGAAACCGAATGGGAACCATGGTTCTTCCGTTGATAATTTTTGGAGCTACATCAATAGGCTCGGGCTGTCCGTTGATGAAAACTTCATAATAATCAATTCCCATTAAAATGGTCAGACTGTCCGTTGAAACAGTAACTTGTCGGGTAGAGCCATCCCAATTAACATGAGCACCTAAGTTTTCGGAAATAATACGAACAGGCACCAAGGTTCTATTATTAATAATCACAGGCGGAACATCGGCTTTTAGTTCTTTTCCGTTTAAAAACAAGTGAATCGGTTTTGCAATTTCCAACTGATATACTTTTTCAATCACACCGTCAATTACAAGTTTCAGTTCATGGATTCCCTCGCTTTCGTATGATAAATCCAATGTTCCGAGATAATGAGGTGTATATAAGCTTGTAAGATAATAACCGTCAAAATATACATCCACTTTGGGAGTAGTGTTTTTATAAACATGAGGGTATACGCCAAAAATAAATGTATCGTCCGTTACTTTTACATAAGAGTCAATTTTACGGTATGTCACTTCAGAAGATTCATCGGAACCGTGAATAAAATAAGGATGTTTTACTTCCTGAAGATATTCATTTGCCAGCTGACTGTTGTCAGAAAGTGCATAATCGTTGACTTCATTTGGCATAGGTTTATCAAAATACAGAATCGCTTTAATCTGAGGATAAACCTTTGGTAAATATTCATACTGCTGGTGTAAATGGTCGATCGCCCACTGTGTTTCATCCTGATTCAGAGAATTAATGAAATGGGAAACACCGGATTCTGTTAACATAATCGGCTTTCTGTCTCCATAGGTTGTGACAATCTCTTCCAGTGCCAATACCGCATCTGCACTGTCACCGGCAAAAAATACGTTATCATTAAAACTTTCTTCGGGAGTCCAATCGTTTCTTCCCAAGAAATACTTGGATAAATAGGAGGAAACTCCAACCCAGTCTACATATTCATCGCCGGGATAATAATCATGCATATTTACGTTCCATGTGGAAGCCTGATTTACACTCCAAACCATAGCAACATTGGGAAGGTCACGATGAATTCTGTTTGCAACATATCGGAATGCTTCAATAAATTCCGAAGGTGTACAAGGATTGTTCCAAATATTAAATTCTGCAGCAAAACGCAAGAAAACAGGAACTGTTGGGTACTGCTTTAATACACTAACCAATGAATCCATAAAGGAAGCATAAGAATAAATGTTGCGAATATCGGTGCCTTCATTCATTACATTCAAAGCAAATTCAACACGGATATCTTTGTCTCTTGCCTGCTTAAAAATAACATGCAACCAATCATAATTGGTATCCCCCATAGGATGATAAAGCAACACAACAGATTCGTCATCTAATCGGTCACGAATTCCACCGTCAGAGGTTGCACCGAATAAGACTCCCATGCGAGGCTCGTTAATCGCATTGAAAAATACTTGTTCTTCTTCTACCTGCTCAAACATTTCCAGACGGGGACGGTAATGTAAGACTTTAGATTTTGCAATTTTTACCGCATCATCCCAATGTAATGCCTCTGCATAAGGTACATACTGTTCAAAATAGTTGGCAGACATAGGATAATTACCTAAAGACTCATATGCTTTTGCAACCATTTCTGTTCTTGAACCAAGAATCATAAGTACCTGTTCATTTTTCGGTTCATTTATCATCAGATTGATTTCCTGATTTGCATATTGTATCACTTCGGAATAATTCTGATTGGCAACTGCGGCCTGATATTTTTCATCCATTGCCCAAAAAGCATGGGGAATTTCATATGCAGATACCGGAAGTATTCCAAATAACAAAAGGAAAGTCAATATTAAAAACAGTGTTCTCCTCATCTTATAGCTCCTTTGCTTTCATAATGTTTTCATTAGATTATTATAGCAATTTTCCGATTAAAAGTCAACAGATTTATGTATCAATGTGAAAAAATATTAAAAATATGAAAAATCATAAAAAAAAGTTGCAAAAACAATTTCAATGTTGTATAATAGAATAAATATGCTGGTAACTATTTTTATAATCAGAATCGAGGGATAATATAATGGTTAATTTTTCAGTTACATTAGAACAAATTGTTGCAGAATGCAACCTGGAAGTTGTTTTTTCAGATAAAGATTTAAAAGAGGTTTTGGTAACTACAACAGATGTCAGCCGTCCGGGTCTCCAATTTGTGGATTATTTTGATTATTTTGACAATAACCGTATTCAGATTTTCGGTAAAGTCGAACGCACCTTTTTAGAACAAAAATCGCCTGAACAGCGGCTTCACTGTATCAGTGAATTATGCAAACGGGAAATTCCTGCAATCATAATTTCAAGAAACCAAGAAGTTTTTCCTGAATTAATTGCTGCAGCAAAAGAATATCATACGCCGATTTTAAGAACAGAACAAACCACCTCAAAATTTATGGCAAAGCTAATTGCTTACTTAAATGTAGAACTGGCAGAACGCATTACATTACACGGCGTATTGTGTGAAGTTTATGGTGAAGGAGTTTTAATCACCGGTGAAAGCGGCGTGGGAAAAAGTGAAACTGCTATTGAGCTTGTAAAGCGCGGACATCGTTTGGTTGCTGATGACGCTGTTGAAATCAAAAAAGTATCTGACAAATCCTTGGTAGGGACTGCTCCTGAAAACATCCGGCATTATATTGAAATCCGCGGTATCGGAATTATTGATGTCAGACGGATTTTCGGTATGGGATCCATTAAACAAACAGAAAAAATCGACCTGATTATCAAATTAGAGGCGTGGGATCCCAAAAAACAATACGACCGATTAGGATTGGTGACAGAATATTCCGACCTTTTGGGAAATAAAATCCCCACTCTGAATATCCCTGTAAAACCCGGCAGAAACCTTGCGGTGGTTGTTGAGGTCGCTGCAATGAATAACCGTCAGAAAAAAATGGGTTATAACGCTGCTGAGGAACTCAACAATCGTCTAATGGAACAAATGTCAAAAGATTTACATA
>JAZQHN010000114.1:0-5875 GCA_045540615.1 Clostridia bacterium | reverse complement strand
TGGCATATGAATTTTATAAGGATGATTTGAAGGATGGTATTTTGCCCATTGTATGCTGTTCATGGCTTGTTTATACGCCTCATTATAATATTTACCCGCCCAACTCTAATTTGCGTAAATTTTATGAGCTGTTTGATATTATTGGTTCTATAGAAAATAAAAATGGAAATATGTGGCGTGTGTTTTATGTTGATAAAACTGATGATTACAGCACCTTGCCTGAAAATACCGAATTACAAAAGGCTATGAAAAAATTCCTTATGGATGGAAATATTATGGGGGAAGGTTACGGTGTTGCATTATTTGACGGCGAAAAAATCATTAATCGATAAGGAGAAAGAAACATGATTGTAGATCATATCAGAAATTACAAGCAATATTGTTTTGCGAATAAGGATTTTGAAAAGATTTTTGAAGTGTTAAAAACATTAGACAAAAATTCTCCGCACGAAAAAATTGTGATTGAGGAGGGGAGACTGTGGGTGAATGTTGCACCTGCAGGAGAAAGAACGGGGATTGCAGAATTTGAATCTCATCAGAATTTTATTGATATTCATTTTCTGTTATCAGGTAAAGAAGAGTTTGGATATGCTAACGTAGATCATCTGAAGGTAACTGTTCCTTATGATGCCGAAAAGGATTTGGCAATGTATCAGGATAACGGCATTTCACTGATTTTGGAACAAGGATATTTTTGTATTACCTTTCCTCAGGATGCTCATATTCCCTTTAAGAAAAAATTAGGCGCACAGCCTTTGATTCGTGCGGTAGCTAAAATTAAGATTGGATAGCAAAATGAAAGCTTCGACATTTTTTGTCGAAGCTTTCTTCATGAGAGGAATTGATTTAATTTCTGCATTTTTTCCTTGTTTGGTTCTGAAAAATGTGCAAAAGGAAAAGAAAGTTGCATATTGTTATATTTTGTTTCACACATTTTATGAAAAGGCAGTAATTCGATTTTTTGAATACATGACTTTCCTTGAATCAATTTTTTTAAACGGAGGATGCTTTCCTTTGTATCGTTGAGTCCTCCTACTACAACATGACGAATCCAACAAGGGGTATTTCGTTTTTCCAGCTTCTCTAAAAAAACAAGTGGGGTCGATAAGGAACAACCGATATATGTTTGATATTCTTCTTCGGTGGTCATTTTTAAATCAAGCAAAACTAAGTCGCAAAAATCGAGTATGGCATCCAAGGAATCGTTGATTATGCTTCCTGAAGTATCAAGGACGGTATGAATTCCTTTTTCTTTGCAAAGGCGAAAGGTTTCTGCAACAAAATCACCTTGGAGTAATGGTTCACCGCCTGAAAGGGTAATTCCGCCTTGCTTTCCAAAATATTCCTGATATCGAAGAGCCTTTTCTACAACCTCATCAGGCGTATATTCTGTAAAGGAACCTTTACACACATCAATATTGTGGCAGTATCCGCAATGAAGGTTGCAACCATGCAAGAATGTAACAAACCGTACCCCGGGTCCGTCTAAAGTCCCCAAGGACTGAAAACTGTGAATTCGTCCTATCATAAGCTTTCGTGGAAGGTACGGCTGATTACTTCCTTTTGTTGTTCTTTGGACAACTTATGGAAATTAACTGCATAGCCGGATACCCGAATGGTCAGATTAGGGTAAGCTGATGGATCATTGTAGGCTTCTATTAATTGTTCCCGAGTCATTACATTGACATTAATATGATGAGCCATTTTCGCAAAATATCCCTTTAAGACAGAAACGAGATTTGTAATACGTTCTTCTTCCGTTTTTCCCAAGGAATCAGGAACAATAGAAAAGGTATTGGAGATTCCGTCACGGCAAGCGGTATAGGGTAATTTTGCAACAGAATTGAGAGATGCCAATGCACCGTTTGTTTCTCTGTTATGCATGGGATTTGCTCCGGGTGCAAAGGGTTCTCCCATCTTTCTCCCATCGGGAGTTGAGCCTGTTTTTTTGCCGTACACCACATTGGATGTAATTGTCAGAACAGAAAGGGTATGCTCTGCATTCCGATATGTGGGAGTTTTTCTCAGTTCTACAATCATTTCTTCTGTAATCTGTTTTGCAATAGAGTCAACCCGATCGTCATCGTTTCCAAATTTAGGGAAATCACCAATGGTTTCAAAATCAACAATCAGCCCATCTTTATTTTTGATTGGTTTCACTTTAGCATATTTAATTGCACTCAATGAATCAGCCAAAACCGAGAGTCCTGCCACACCAAAAGCCATAAAACGATGAACATGAGTATCGTGCAGTGCCATCTGAATTTTCTCATAGGCATATTTATCGTGCATACAATGGATAATATTCATAGTTGAAACATATAGCTTACACAACCATTCGCGATACTCGTTAAACCGTTTGATGACTTTGTAATAATCTAAAATCTCATCCTCATAAACAGTGGTCTGAGGTCCCATTTCCAAGCCTGACATAGGATCCTTTCCGCCGTTCAAAGCCAATAAAAGAATTTTGGGCAAATTACATCTTGCACCAAAAAACTGCATTTGTTTTCCAACTTCCATAGCAGAAACACAGCATGCAATGGCATAATCATCACCATAAAGGGGTCGCATTGCATCATCATTTTCATATTGAACGGAGTTGGTTTTAATAGAAACTTCTGCACAAAATTGGCTAAAACCTTCCGGTTGGTCGTTTGACCAAAGAATCGTGAGATTAGGTTCCGGCGCAGCACCTAAGTTGTATAATGTATTCAATATGCGGAAGGAGTTTTTGGTTACCAATGTTCTTCCATCTGTTCCCATTCCTCCGACAGCCTCGGTAATCCACATAGGATCACCGCCAAATAGTTCGTTATAAGCAGGGGTACGCAGGTGACGAGCCATGCGTAGCTTCATAACAAAATCGTCCATCAATTCTTGAGCTTCTTCTTCTGTTAAGGTTCCTCGTTTGAAATCCCGTTCCATATAAATATCAAGGAAGGTACTGACTCTTCCTAAAGACATTGCAGCACCGTTTTGTTCTTTGATTGCAGCAAGATATGCAAAATACAACCATTGAATCGCTTCTTTTGTGTCTTTTGCAGGAAGGCTGATGTCATATCCGTAGGAAGATGCCATATCCTTTAGTTTTTTTAGAAAATCAATCTGACGGAACACTTCTTCCCGCAGTTTAATATTTTCTTCAGACATCAATTCTTTTGCAAGGGCTTGATTATCTTTTTCCTTTTCTTCGATTAACTTATCAACTCCGTACAGAGCAACCCGTCTGTAATCTCCGATAATTCTTCCTCTGCCGTAGGCATCAGGCAGACCGGTGATAATTCCGCTTTTTCTTGCTTTTCTGATTTCATCGGTATAAACACGGAATACACCGTCGTTGTGAGTGGTGCGATATTTAAATTCGCTTTCCAGTTTTTGAGACATTTCCTTACCATAACTTTTGCAAGCATCACGACACATACGGATTCCGCCAAAAGGATTTACCGCACGCTTTAAAGGAACATCTGTCTGTAATCCTACAATTAATTCCTTATCCTTATCTAAATAACCGGGAGGGAAGGTGGTTAATGATGCAACAGTTTCGGTATCGATTTCGTAAACACCGCCACGTTTGCGTTCTTCCTGTAATAGCTCATCCAATTTTTTGCAGAGCTCAGATGTTCTTTGAGTAGGACCGGATAAAAAGGAAGAATCACCCTCATATGGTGTATAATTTGTTTGAATAAAATTCCGCACATCTATAGTTTCTTGCCAAATTCCTGATTTGAACTCCATAAGTAACCTCCATTCTGCCGTTTTTTTGTCGGCAAAGAATTAAAAATAAAATCTCTCTTATCAACAGTGCAAAGAATGATAAAAGGTTTGTTTGCTAACTATCTGAATAATAAAAAGGCAGACTCATAAAATGAATCTGCCCAGACGGTCGGCGTTAAGCAAGTCAGGGCAAGATTGCTCGTTCTTGCTACAAGTCTCGTGCTCCCTTGTGGTGTCCCACAAAATCCGTCAGTTACACAAGACTTTGTATTGTATTCTAATTATACACCATATCTTGTAGAATGTCAAGCACTATTTTACCAAGTTTTTTCTTTTTTTAACGGTTTGGTATAATCCTTTACCAAAAGTGCCCGAACATAGCCACGATCCTTGGTGGTAGAGTCAATATAGAATCCTCTTGCATAATAAAAACGAACCAGAGAGGTGACGGTGGACGCGGTATGTAAAATCATTTTTTCAACACCTGCATCCAACATGGTACGGTCAACAACGTTCATCAATGCTTTTCCAATACCGTTACTCTGAAATGCAAGCCGAACACCAAAACGACTCAGATATGCAGTTTTATCATCTTTTATATCGACACGAACACTTCCCACGGGAATGCCATCAATAAATGCCATAAATACGTATTTGTTTTCAATATCATGTAAAATATCTTCTGCTGTTTCGTTTAAGGCTTCGGTGTTTTCAATTTCGGCCATTTCAACATATTTTTCAAATGCTTCACGTGTTACCTCTAAAATAAAAGGAATATCTTCCGGAACAGCCTGACGAATTTGAAATCCTTTGTCCGTTGTAATCAATTGTTCTTCCTCCTTAGTCAGCCATCAGCAATGCCATAATTGCTTTTTGAGTATGTAATCTGTTTTCTGCTTCGTCAAAGATGACAGATTGTGGACCATCAATTACGTCTTCTGTTACCTCATAACCGCGGTAAGCAGGGAGACAATGCAAGAAAATTGCATCTTCTTTTGCGTTCTTCATCAATTTACTATTGACCTGATAATCTTTGAACACTTTTAACCGTTCTTCTTTGGAGCCTTCTTGCCCCATACTGAGCCATGTATCGGTATAAACTGCATCAGCATCCTTAATTGCCTGAACAGGATCATAAGAAATATCAATGGTTGCACCTGTCTTTTTTGCATCTTCTTTTGCATTGGCAATCACCTCTTGGTCACATTCGAAGCCTTTTGGGGTTGCAACTGATACATTTACACCTAATTTTGCTCCTGCATAGAGAAGAGAATGGGTCATATTGTTCCCATCACCCAGATAAGCAAGCTTTAATCCTTCCAATTTTCCTTTTTGCTCTGTAATGGTCAGCATATCGGTGAGAGCCTGACAGGGGTGAAGAAGGTCTGTAAGACCGTTAATAATCGGAATGGAGCCAAACTTTGCCAAATCTTCAACGTCACTTTGTTTGAAGGTTCTGATCATAATACCGTCTAAGTAACGAGACAAAACATTTGCCGTATCATAAATAGTTTCTCCGCGACCCAACTGAATATCATTGGAAGACAAAAAGAGTGCATGTCCGCCTAACTGATACATTCCAACTTCAAAAGAAACTCTTGTTCTGGTAGAAGATTTTGAAAAAATCATACCAAGAGTTTTATTTTTTAAAATAGGGTGGGGGATTCCTTTTTTTTGTTTTTCTTTTAACTCTTGTGCAACAGACAAAATCTGTTTCGTTTCCTCTGTTGTAATGTCATGAATGGATAATAAATGTTTCATTGGATAACCTCATTTCAAAATGCATATTTATTCATTAATAATCTTTGTAAATACAGAAATAAATTTAGAAGCCTGTTCCTTTGTAAGAATCAGGGGAGGAACCAGCCTGAGGGCTGTACCGCCTGCAGTTCCCACTAAAATTCTTTGTTCAAAAAGTTTTTGCTGATAAACTTTTGTATTGTCAGTTTCAATCCCAATCATCAATCCCATTCCGCGAACTTCCAAAATATGAGGAGAGTTGATTTTCTTTAATTCATCTATTAAATATGTACCAACTGTTTTTGCATTTTCAAGTAATTGTTCTTGTTCGATGCATTCCAAAACGGCAAGGCCGGAACAACAAGCAAAGCCGTTTCCTCCGTAGGTTCCGCCATGGTCTCCGGGAGAGAAGGCTGAT
>JAZQHN010000113.1:0-18505 GCA_045540615.1 Clostridia bacterium | reverse complement strand
CTGATAAAGGCACGGAGGGTGTCTAAATGAGCAATATATTTTAATTCCTCTTTCTTGCTATAGTGTATCCGAATGATTGGCATATTATCCCTCCTTATAGTTCATACAGATTCCCGTCTCGAAACAGTCTGCTCCGCATTTATTACAGGCAGTGAGACAGGGCTTGGTGGTTTTGGCTTCCTTTGCCCGTTTGCTTTCCCGAATCAAAAATTCCTTTGTCACGCCCACATCAATGTGGTCCCAGGGAAAGACTTCTTCGTAGGAACGGGTTCTTGCAGTATAAAAATCAGGGTCAATGCCACATTCATCAAATGCCTCCAGCCAGGTATCATATTTGAAAAATTCTGTCCATCCGTCCATTTTACATCCCTTTTTCCAGGCGGTGTATAACACTTCTGAAAGCCGTCTGTCCCCACGGGCAAAAATGCCTTCCAAACGGCTTGTTTTGGAATCGTGGTAATTGTATTTAATGGTTTTGGAATGAATGTTTTCTCCCAGAAGCTTTTGTTTTTGCTGAATGGTTTCAATGCTGTCCTGAGGCTCCCAGCTAAAGGGAGTAAAGGGCTTTGGAATAAAGGAGGAGGAGCTGACTGTAATTCTGGGATTGGCAGGTCTGTTTCCCCGTTCCAAGGTGTAATACTGATCCAGAGCCAAATGAGCAAGCTCACCGATAGCGGCAACATCTTCCTCCGTTTCGGTAGGCAAGCCAATCATAAAGTACAGCTTAATTCCACTCCAACCGTTTTCAAAGGCTAATTTAACAGAGGAAAGCAAATCTTCCTCGGTAATGTTTTTATTAATCACATCTCTCATTCTCTGGGTTCCCGCTTCGGGTGCAAAGGTGAAGCTGGATTTTCTTTGTTTTTGGATTCGGTTAATTAACTCTAAATTGAAGGAATCCAATCGGAGAGAGGGAAGGGCAATGTTGGTACGGTTTTGTTCTGCATGCTCCAATAACGTATCTGTCAAATCGGCAAAATGAGAATAATCTCCCGTGCTCAAAGAGGTGAGAGACAGTTCTTCGTAGCCTGTGTTGTTCATGAGGCAATCTGCACAGTCGGTAAGCACCTCAGGACTCTTTTCACGAACAGGGCGATAGATGATTCCTGCCTGACAAAAACGACATCCTCTGGTACAGCCCCGGAATACCTCCAGCATAATGCGGTCGTGAACAATGTCAGAGAAGGGTACTACTAAATTATCAGGATAATACACCTTGTCCAGGTCACGGATGATTCTCTTTTTTATAGTAGAAGGAACGCCTTGTTTATTTGGTTTGATTTCCTTTACGGTATTGTCCTCATGATAGGTTACGTCATAAAACTGAGGGACATAAATCCCTTCAATGCCGGCTATCTTTAACAGGAAGTCCTGTCTGGTTCCTCCTCCCGATTGCTTCCATTCTGAATACGCATCCATAACCTCTAAGTTGACCTCTTCTCCTTCTCCTAAGATAAAAAAGTCAACAAAAGGAGCCAGAGGCTCTGCGTGATATGCACAAGGCCCTCCGGCACAAACAAAGGGATCTCCCTCTTTTCGGTCTGCGGTTTTTACAGGGATATGTCCCAAATCTAACATATTTAGTACATTGGTATAGCACATTTCGTACTGCAACGTAAACCCTACAAAATCAAAGTCGCAAATGGGGTCGCGGCTTTCTAAGGCATACAAGGGCTTATTGTGCTTGCGAAGGAGTGTTTCAAAATCATCCCAAGGAGCAAACACGCGCTCGCACCAGATATTTTCTCTTGTATTCATTAAATGATAGAGAATTTTCATCCCTAAGTGGGACATGCCTACCTCGTACACATCCGGAAAGCAGAAGGCAAACCGAATGTCAATGTTGGACAGATCCTTTTGAATGCTGCCCCATTCTCCTCCTGTGTATCGGGAAGGCTTTTGCACTTGCTTGAGTAGTTGATCCATAAATTTCTTCTCCTGTTACTGTACCACCAACCGAAAGAAGAGCATCAGCAATTTCCTGTTCGGTCAGAGTGGTTTTTAATTTCATTTTGCTGTCCACAATGTGTACGACACAGTACTGTTCGGATGAAAAATACTTTAACAGCCGTCGCAATGGTACCTTGTGGTCTACGGTAAGGGTTTTGGTTTTGTAGATTCCATCCGGTCTTTTTTTATGGCGGTAGTCAAAAGCATGCTGCACCATGGCAGGTTTTTCATATCCTTCTTCTGCCCAAATTTTATACCCGAAAAAACAGGCAATCATTAGCAGAGAGGGATTCCAACGAGTGGTATAAAGAATAACAGCACCTAATCCTGCCAACAAACACACCGAAATCCGTGACAAAAAAATGACCCTATGATATCCTATTATACTCCCAAATGCGTCAGAAAGCAAGTAAAAAAGTATTCTTCCCCCGTCAAAAGTTGAAATTGGCAGTAAATTAAAGAGTCCTAAAGAAAAATTTCCGTAAAAAAGAAGAAAAAAAGCATCTGAAGAAATCTTTGTTTGACAAAGATAGGTGAGGCCTGCACCTAAAAAACTTGCCAGCGGTCCTGCAGCTGCTACTAAGATACGCTCCCGATTAGGACGGCAATGTTCTTCCCGCAATCGAATGGCAATGCCGAAAGGGAGGATGCCAATATAGGAAACTCCCATGTTCAGCTTCAGAGCAATCAGCAAATGACCCAATTCGTGAATCAGCAACACCGCATACATTCCCACAATCTGAGGAAGGGTTTTGGTGACTGTTCCCAGTAACAGCAAAAGGGGAAGTAAAGGAGAAATTCTCAGCTTCATACAAAGGATAAAAAGTCAGCAGGATTTAAGTATTCTTCACCATCTATTATTTCAAAGTGAAGATGAGGCCCTGTGCTTCGACCCGTACTTCCCATTTTGGCAATTTCCTGATTGGAGCTGACTTGCTGTCCCTCTGTTACCAAAAGCTCGCTGCAATGACCGTATAGAGTGACAAGACCATCCTTATGACGGATTTTAACGGCAAGACCGTACCCGCCCAGCTCTCCTGCATGAACGACTTCTCCTTCTGCAGCTGCAAAAATGGGAGTTCCGGTGCTTGCGGCAATGTCAAGACCTGTATGAAAAGCGGTCGATTCATTTAAGGGATCTGTTCTTTGCCCAAATTCTGAGGTGATTACCCCTTGTGTCGGGACGGAAAAAACAGTTTTTGCCGCTACAGGTACACTTTCTTCTTTTTGAATCTCATATTGGCGGGTACTGTCTTCGGGAGACTGTGCTCCAACCTCCAAAGAGGGAACAACAGATTCTAACTCATTCCATACTTTTTCTGTTTTGATTCGAACCGTTTCCGGATCGGAATGGGTTGACAACAGTTTTTTTAATTGTTGGGTCTGCTGGTCAAAGGCACCTGTTTTGCTTGCACTGATACAAAAACAAAATAATCCCATGCTGATGAGAAAACGGGAAAAGACGGAAGGATATTTACCGGAAGCCCTTTTTGGTTCCTCCGGAATGGGACGTCGTCTTACCGGATAATCTGACATGGTTCAGTTCATCACCTTTCAAAAAAATTTTTTCAAAAAAACTTAGGATATTCCTAATATACAATCCCTTGTGGTAAATTATGCATAATATACAAGATATAAAAAAGAGGATTTTTCGAATTTTAAGAGAATATTACAAAAGAACACATTTTATGGTGTTACATTACTAAAATATTACAAGATATTGTGGAATGAAATATTTTGGTAAAATTTTATTAAATTTTTTTTAAAAAACCTCTTGCAAAATGAACAAAAATGAGTTATAATTTAATAGTAGGTGGGAAAAAGTGGTGAATCGTGGGTCGAAGTGGTGACTTTGTGGTGAATCACCCCACAAAAAACTATTGGAGTGGCGAAAATGTTATTCAGCGGAGAGGTTGCTTGTAATTTAGATGACAAAAGCAGACTCACAGTACCTGTCGGATTCCGGGAGGGACTGGGAGATGTTTTCTATATTACAAAAGGACTGGATAACTGCTTGTTTGTATTTCCGGAAGAAAAGGGAATTGAGTTTTTTGCCACCATCAGAGAATTGCCTTTCTCCAAAGCAAGAAAAGTGCAACGGTTTTTTACATCCGGTATGAAAAAATGCAGTTTGGATAAGCAAGGCAGAATTGTATTGGATCAGAGTCTGAAACTCCATGCAGGAATTGAAGATCGCGAGGTTGTGGTCATCGGAGTTTCGGATCGCCTTGAAATCTGGTCTAAGGCAAACTGGAGTGCATATTCTGACATTGATACGGATGAGGTTGCACAAATGCTGGAAGATTTGGGAATGTAAGGAGTGAAGAAAATGGGAGAATTTTCTCATGTGTCTGTGCTCCTTCATGAAACGGTAGATTCGCTGAATGTCCGTCCCGGCGGAATTTATGCAGACGGGACCTTGGGCGGAGGCGGTCATTCCGCTTATCTTTTGGAGCAATTGGGAAAGACTGGCCGCTTAATTGGAATTGATCAGGATTCTGAAGCAATTTCAGCGGCAAAAAAGAGGATTTCAGAGGAATATGACGTATTATATATAAATAGGAATTTTTCTGACATTAAGGAGATACTCAAGGAATGTCAGATAGAAGGGCTTGACGGTGCCATGTTGGATTTGGGAGTTTCCTCCCATCAATTGGACGAGGCAGACCGAGGCTTTTCCTATCGCTTTGATGCACCTCTCGATATGCGGATGAACAGAGATGCTTCTTTGTCAGCATATGATGTGGTTAACAGTTATTCCGAAGAAGAATTGGCAAACATTATTTTTCATTACGGAGAAGAACGTTTCGCCAGAAAAATAGCACGGCTGATTGTGAAAAAAAGGGAGCAGGCACCCATTAAAACCACCTTTGAGCTGACGGAGGTAATCCGCAGTGCCATGGGGGGAAAAACAGCGGACAAGCATCCTGCCAAGAGAACCTTTCAGGCAATCAGAATTGAAGTGAACAAAGAATTGGACGTGTTACAAACAGCATTAACCGATTTTTTTGACTGCTTAAACCCGGGAGGGCGTTTGGCAGTGATTACCTTCCATTCCCTGGAAGACAGAATGGTAAAACAGGCATTCAGGGAATTATGCAGGGGTTGTACCTGCCCTCCGGAGTTTCCCGTTTGTGTATGCGGGAATCAGCCAAAAGGAAAATTGGTACTGAGAAAAGCGGTTCAGGCAACAGACGAAGAGCTTGCCGTGAATCCAAGATCAAAAAGTGCGAAATTACGTGTGATTGAGAAGTTATAGATAAAGGGAGTACATACTTATGGCGAGACGAGCAAATTCCTCCTCTGCCTATCGTTTATATGAAAATGAACCCGCGATGACGTTGGGGCAGAGAGAGTCAGGAAAAAATAAAATAATCCGACAAAAGCAAGCAAAACCTGTGAAGCAGGAAGCTTTTGCAGAAAGAAAATTACCGGGACGTTTGATTGGAAATGTTCTGTTGGTTTGTTTATTTGCATTTGTGATTTTATTCCGTTATTCCGCAATTGTGGAAAAGGATCATGAATTGGGTATTCTGAAAGAAAAAAGAAATGAGATTTTGGATCAGAATAAGCGGATTCAAGTGGAAATTGACAGTGCAACCAACCTGGAAAATGTGGAGCAGATTGCTACCACTGAGCTTGGAATGAGCAAGCCTGAAAAATATCAGACTGTTTATGTAACCATTCAGGGAGATGATTATGTAGAGGTTGCGGAGGAGATTGATTATCAACCTGTGGAAGGAAAGCATTTTTATGCGACCATTATCCAAACCTTGGGGAACGTTTTGGAATATTTGTATTAATGGGATTCATATATTGTGATAGATTGCGTGTCTGACTTCCCCAAAGACCGACGGGGAAACGGAATGTATAAAGGAGTGCCAAGGCAATCTTGAGGGTTGCCTTGGCATTTTCAGAGATTTGGAGCATTTAAAAGAAAGGAGCTGACCCCGTAAATGCCATCGGGAAAATTGACGAAAAAGAGAATAGTGCTTGTTTTTTCGGTGATTATCGGCGCATTGCTTTGTCTTATGCTGAGAACCGGTTATTTGCAGATTGTCCGCGGGGAAGAGCTTCAAAAGGGTGCTCTGGAGCAACAGACTCAGGACCGTTTGATTAGTGCCAAACGGGGAGCCATCTTGGACAGAAACGGAAAAACTCTGGCGGTCAGTGCCAGTGTGGAGCAGGTTTCTGTTTCTCCGAATGTCATTAAGGAGCAGGGTAACGAGGATGAGGTGGTAAAAGCATTGTCCGATATTCTTGATTTGGATCGGGATGAGGTTCGAAAAAAGGTAACGGAGGACAGCTATTATGTTTTGATTGCCCGCCGTGTGGAAAAAGAAACGGCAGACAGAATACGGGAGCTTGATTTGGCAGGTGTTCATCTGGATGAGGATTCCAAGCGGTATTATCCTTATGGAAAATTTGCCTCTCACGTCATTGGCTTTACCGGATCTGACAATCAGGGATTGGACGGACTGGAAGCAGAATATGACGGTGTTTTGGCAGGAACCCCGGGACGGGTGGTTACTGCAAGCAATGCCAAGGGGACGGATGTTCCTTATAAATTTGAGCAATATATCGACCCGGTTGACGGGCAGAATTTGGTGCTTACCATTGATGAAACCATTCAGCATTTTGTAGAAAAATATCTGGAAAAGGCGTATATTGAAAATGATTTGGGAGCAGGGGCGGCAGCCATTGTTATGAACCCTCAGACTGCGGAAATTTATGCCATGTGTTCCCTTCCCGATTTTGACTTAAATGAACCCAGAACTCTTACCGAAGAGGCAGAGGCGGAGTTGGAGGAAAAATTGGAAGAGGAAGGAATTGATAAAAAGGATTTGTCCGATGAAGAGCTGAGTGAACGGGAAACGGAAATGCTCTTTAAAATGTGGAGAAACAAAGCGGTGACGGACAGCTATGAGCCCGGCTCTACTTTTAAGCTTGCCACAGCAGCGGCAGCCTTGGAATTGAATACCTGTAAGCTTGACGATATTTTTGATTGCGGCGGTGCCTATCAGGTAGCAGATAAAACCATCAAGTGTCACCATACAGCAGGGCATGGTCCTCAGACCTTTGTAAAATCCATTTGTAATTCCTGTAACCCTGCATTGATGCAAATTGCAGAGCGAATTGGAAATGATGATTTCTTCCGTTTTGTGGAAGCCTTCGGATTCCGTGATTTAACAGGAATTGATTTGCCCGGCGAGGCAAATGGTGTGTTCTTCAGTAAGGAAGATTTTAATGAGGTTCAGCTGGCAACCTCCTCCTTCGGTCAGGGCTTGCAGATTACTCCTTTGCAGTTGGCAAGCTTTGTATCGGCAATTTGCAACGGAGGGACATTGTATCAGCCTCATCTTGTAAGACAGATTACCGATCAGGAAGGCAATGTTGTAAAATCGGTGGAGCCTGAGCCTGTTCGACAGATTATGTCTTCTGAAACGGCGGCAACCATGCGTAGTATTATGGAACAGGTTGTACTGGACGGTGCAGCATCCAATGCCTACATTAAAGGTTACCGTGTAGGCGGAAAAACAGGAACATCGGAAAAATTGCCCCGCGGAAACGGAAAATACATTGCGTCCTGCGTGGGGATAGCACCGGTTGACAATCCTCAGGTTGTGGTTTTGGTTATTTTGGATGAACCCATTGGCGTGTACTACGGCGGTACCGTTGCGGCACCCGTTGTTCGGTCTATTTTGGAAGATACCTTGCAGTATATGGGAATGGAGCCTCAATATACAGAGGAAGAAGAAGCAGAAGAAACCGTTAATGTTCCAAACGTGGTAGATATGACGGTGAACGAAGCAGTAAACACCTTGGTTGCAGCAGGGCTTAATTATCAGGTCATGGGTGACGGAGAAACAATTTTGTCACAGATTCCTGTAGGAAGCGTTGCAATGGAATTGAATTCAACGGTGATTTTATATACTCAGGAGCAAACGGAAGAGCATAAGGTGGCAGTTCCTGATGTTACGGGAATGACGCCTGCTGAGGCAAGACAGGTTTTGGCGGATGTGGGCTTGAATTGTCGGTTTACCGACGTGGCACCCAATCAGGAAAATAGTGTTACCGCTTATTCTCAGACGCCTGCTGCCGGGGAAGAGGTCATCAGCGGAAGTACGGTTTCGGTTGATTTCCGTGCTTTGACCAGCGAATTTTAACAGACATACAGGACAGGAAGGGGAATGGATATGAAATTGACACAGATACTGGGCGGATTTGAAGGACTGATAGGTTCTGTTCCGGAGGTAGAAATCAAAGATATTTGTTATGATTCCCGAAAGGTTACGGAAGGCTCTTTGTTTGTGTGTGTTACAGGCTTTGTGACAGACGGTCATCAGTACGCTCAAGCTGCGGTAAAGTCAGGAGCATCGGTGCTTGTATGTGAGCATAGGGTGGATGACTGTGAGGTTCCCCAAGTAATTGTTAAAGACAGCCGTAAGGCATTGGCATATCTGTCTGACCGATATTATGGTCACCCCTCCGGTAACATGAAATTAATCGGAATTACCGGGACCAACGGAAAAACCACTACCACCTATTTGGTGAAACAGATTTTGGAAACAGCCGGATTCCGTGTGGGATTAATCGGTACCAATCAGAATATGATAGGAGATCGGGTGCTTCCTTCCAGCCGTACCACTCCGGAATCTTTAGAGCTTCAGGCCTTGTTTGCTCAGATGGCAGAGGAAGGGGTAGATTATGTGGTGATGGAAATTTCTTCCCATTCTCTGGAATTGTCCCGTGTGGCATACTGTGAGATTGATGTGGGAGCATTTACCAATTTAACCCGTGACCATCTGGATTTCCATCATGATATGGAACAGTATTTTTGTGCTAAGGCAAAGCTGTTTGATTTGTGCAAAACAGGGGTTGTGAATATTGATGATGATGCAGGAATTCGCATTGTAGAGCAATGCAGCTGTGTCCCCCTTTCTTACGGGATTGATAACGCGGCAGATATTTATGCCCATAATATGGAATTTGACAGTGCAACCTCTTCTTTTATCGGAAATGTGCTGGGAAAAGAATTGAGTATTACCTTAAATACCCCCGGAAAATTTTCGGTTTATAATGGACTTTGTGCCATTGGGATTTGTACCGTTTGCGGGATCTCCGAAGAGGATATTATGAAAGGGCTGTCTCAGATGCAGGGAGTCAGCGGTCGTGCCGAGGTGCTTCCGTTAGGAAAACCCTATACGGTTATGATTGACTATGCTCATACTCCTGATGGATTGGAAAATATTATTAAAAGTGTCCGTGGCTTTGCCAAGGGCAGAGTAGTCACTTTGTTTGGTTGCGGGGGAGACCGTGACCGCACCAAACGTCCTTTGATGGGAAAAATGGCAGGGGAACTGTCTGATTTTTGTATTGTTACCTCGGATAATCCGAGAACCGAAGACCCGGAAGCCATTATTCGGGAAATAGAAGAAGGTATTTCCAAAACAGGATGTCAGTATGCGGTGATTGTAAACCGTAAGGATGCCATCGGGTATGCCCTAAAGCATGCTTTGGAGGACGATGTGATTATTCTTGCAGGAAAAGGTCACGAGACCTATCAAATTTTAAAAGAAGGTACCATTCATTTTGATGAACGTGAAGTGGTCGCTGAATGGTTGAAGGAGCTGGATTAAAATGAAGGCAACATCGTTAAAGGAATTGATTTGCTGGAGTGATGCAGTTCCTTTCGGAGTCGATGAAACTAATTTTGTTACTGATATTTGCACGGACAGCAGAAAAATCACCCCGGGTTGTCTGTTTGTAGCATTAAAAGGGGAGCGATTCGACGGCCATGCATTTTTAGAGCAGGCATTGGAGCAGGGTGCAGCGGCAGTAATGGGAGAAATCCCTTTTGATCAAACACCCTATCTTCAGGTGAAGGATACCTCACAGGCTCTTCTTGATTTAGCATCCGGCTACCGTCAGCAATTTTCTATTCCTGTTGTTGCTATCACAGGGAGTGTGGGGAAAACCACCACCAAGGAAATGGTTGCCAATGTGTTGGAGCAGAGCTACTGCTGTTTGAAAACAGAAGGAAATTATAACAATGAAATCGGTGTTCCCTTGACCTTATTTCGTTTGGAGGATCATCATGAAATTGCGGTCATTGAAATGGGAATGAACCATTTTGGAGAATTATCCCGTCTGACCCGTGCAGCTCATCCCGATGCGGTCCTTATTAATAACATCGGAATGTCTCATATCGAGAATTTAGGCTCCAGGGAAGGGATTTTAAAGGCAAAGCTGGAAATTATGGAAGGCTTAAAGCCGGGCGGTACCGCCTTTTTCTGGGGAGATGACGAATATCTGAATACGGTCTCTTCCTATGAGAATATTGTTCGTTACGGTACAGGAGAGCATTGCCATGTTCGGGCAGAAAATATAGAAGCGAAGGAGCAGTTTTTCTCCTTTACCTGTAAAGAATTACCTCGTCGTGTGAACATTCCTCTTCCGGGGAGACACAATATCAGCAATGCCATGGCAGCAGTTGCGGTGGGACGGTTGTTTGATGTGCCGGGAGAATTGATTGCAACAGGAATTGAAACTGCTCAAAGTGTAGGAATGAGAATGAGAACGGAGCAAAAGGACGGGATTACTGTTATTTTAGATTGCTATAATGCAAATCCTGATTCTATGCGGGCAGGAATTTCGGTGCTGAAGGAATCCGCCGGAAAAAGAAAAATTGCGTTGCTTGGCGATATGCTGGAGCTGGGAGAATACAGTTTGAAGGCTCACTTTGAAATTGGTGAATTTGCCTCCGGCCTTGACGGTGTGTTCACTGTGGGGAAGGCGGCAGAACAAATTTATATGGGTGCTCAGGTGCCCGAAAAAAAACATTTTCAAACAAATGAAGAATTATGTCTGTTTCTGGAGCACTATCTTCAGGAAGGGGATACGCTGTTAATCAAAGCATCCCGGGGAATGAAGATGGAGGAAATCTGGAATTGGATGAATGAGGGGTGGAAAAAATGAGTTTTTTGGGATTTTTGATAGCCTTTTTGGTAACAGTAGTGACAGGGCCGTATGTGATTCGTTGGCTGATTAGCTTGAAATTTGGTCAGAGTATTTTGGAAATCGGTCCTAATTGGCATAAAAATAAACAGGGAACTCCCACCATGGGCGGAATTATGTTTCTGTTAGGTATTTTGGTAAGCAGCATTTTCTTTTTGCGTGACAGTACCGGATGGATTGCATTTTTCGTTGCTCTGTGCTTTGGCGGTATAGGATTTTATGATGACTATATTAAGGTTGCCAAAAAAAGAAATTTAGGACTGACCTCAAAACAGAAATTTTTGTTGCAATTCATTGTGGCAATTATTCTTACCATTGTTTCCATTGTAAAGAACGGTACTGTGATTTTGATTCCCTTTACGGGAGCAGAGGTAAATCTGGGCTGGTTTTACGTTCCCTTTATTCTGTTCGTGATTTTGGGCACGGAAAACAGCGTGAATCTGACAGACGGGATTGACGGTCTTGCTGCCAGTGTGACAGCGGTTGTTATGCTGTTTACAGCAGGGATGGCATGGCAGTATACCGAAGAGGGGTTATTAAGACTTTCCTTGATGGCAGTGGCCGGATGTTTAGGATTTTTGGTGTTTAACTATCATCCTGCAAAGGTGTTTATGGGAGATACCGGTTCTCTTTTCTTGGGCGGCTTGGTGAGTGCCTGTGCGGTGCTTCTCCGTCAGCCTTTGTTGTTATTGCTGATTGGCTTTGTTTATTTTATGGAAACCCTGTCCGTTATTTTACAGGTGACCTCTTTTAAACTGACCAAAAAGCGGATTTTTAAAATGTCACCCATTCATCACCACTTTGAAATGTGCGGATGGAGTGAAAAGAAAATTGTTGGTGTGTTTTGCGGAATTACCGCATTGCTTTGTGTGATTGCTATGTTTGCTATTTGATGAGAAAGGACGAAATTTGCTATGACCCGGAAACGGAAAATCAGATTAAAAAAGAAAACTGCCCCCCGTATGTCTTTGGGGACTGTTTCCGGTACCCGTGTTTCTTCCTTGCCCCGAAAACAAGGGCAAATGGATATGATATTATTTGCATTGTTAATCATTTTGATGTCCTTTGGATTGATTATGGTATTCAGTGCCAGCTCCATCAACTCTTTTTATGAATATAACAACAGTTATCATTATCTGTTTTCTCAGGGGAGATGGGCAATCATCGGATTTGTGGTAATGATGTTTTCTTCCCGTTGGGATTATCACGAGGTTGTGAAACGGTCTACTGCGTTAATGTGGGGTACCATTGTTCTTTTGCTGTTGGTACTGGTAATCGGGAATGAGGTAAACGGTGCAAAGCGTTGGTTGGGATTTGGAGGAATGAGTATTCAGCCTTCGGAAATTGCCAAAATTGTTCTGATTTTGTTTTTGTCATACCGTTTGTCCCAAGAAAAAGAAGGTGCCTTTAAAAAAGCAAAGGCAACAGGACCTTATTTGTTGATTATCGGTGTTTTTTGCGGATTGGTTTTGGCGGAAAAACACTTAAGCGGCACGGTCGTTTTGGCAGGAGTGGGAATGCTTTTGCTGTTTATCGCAGGAGTAAAGGGCTCCTATTTTGGAACCTTGGCTGCAATTGCGGTAGGATTGGCGGCAGTTGCCATTATGATAGAGCCTTATCGACTGGAACGAATCACCACCTTTATGGATCCCTTTGCCAATAAGATGGATGAAGGCTGGCAGATTGTGCAAAGCTTGTATGCCATCGGCTCGGGCGGTTTGTTCGGTGTGGGATTAGGACGAAGCCGTCAGAAATATCTTTATATCCCCGAACCCCAGAATGACTTTATTTTTTCGATTATTTGCGAGGAATTGGGATGGCTTGGTGCTATTTTGGTTCTTTCCCTGTTTGCTCTCCTCATTTGGAGAGGAATTAAAATTGCTTTGAACGCCCCCGATAAATTGGGGACTTATATCGCCTTTGGAATGACGGGACTCATCGCCATTCAGGTGATTATCAATGTGGCGGTAGTAACTGCCAGTATGCCGGTTACGGGAATGCAGCTGCCCTTTTTTAGCGCAGGAGGTTCTTCTCTTGTGTTCTTGTTGTGGGGTATGGGGATTTTGCTGAACATCTCACGGCAATGCAGAAAGTAGTGGAGGGAAAACTGTGCGTGTATTATTGTCCGGCGGCGGAACAGGCGGCCATATCAATCCGGGAATTGCCATTGCCCGTTATTTGAAGGAAAAGGATTCTCAAACAGAAATTTTGTTTGTAGGAACCCATAAGGGTTTGGAGGGCGACCTGATTCCCAAAGCAGGTTTTGAAATTACCTTTATCGAGGTGGAAGGGTTTCGGAGAAAGCTTTCCTTGCAAACCTTGGGTACCGTGAAAAAGATGTTTAAAGGATATGCCCAATCAAGAAAAATCCTCAAGGAATTTCAACCAGATATTGTAATCGGTACGGGAGGATATGTTTGCGGTCCTGTATTGTATGCGGCATGCAGAATGGGAATTAAAACATTGGTTCATGAGCAAAATGTCATTCCCGGTGTTACCGTAAAAATGTTGTCTAAAATGGTAGACGGAGTGCTGACAAGCTTTCCTGAAACCAATCAATATATCAAGGGGAACCTGATTTTGACAGGAAATCCTATTTCTCCTGAATTATTTACTTATGAACGGGAGTCAGCAAGAAAACATTTAGGATTTGATTCCCGACCTCTGATTTTGACCTATGGCGGAAGCTTAGGTGCAAGAAGAATCAACCAAACTGTTGGAGAAATGATTCGCAATACCGCCCAAAAAGGCGACTATCAGATTTTATATGCTACCGGAAAACGGGAGTATGATCTGGTTTTGGAGGAAATGAAGGGGCATACATACGAAAATGTTCGGATTGAGCCTTACCTGTACCGTATGGGGGAATGTATGGCAGCAGCAGATTTGGTTATTTCCCGTTCCGGTGCAATGACGGTGAGTGAGCTTTCTGCCATCGGAAAGCCTGCGATTCTGATTCCTTCTCCTAATGTGGCACACAATCATCAAGAGTATAATGCCAGAGCTCTAGAGCAAAAGGGCGGTGCTGTGGTGCTGACCGAGGATCAGCTTTCAGCGGAAACATTATATGAAACGGTATTGAATATTTTGAATGATTCAGAAACACAAAAGAAAATGGCGGAACAGTCCCGAATTGCAGGAATCCGGGATGCAACAGAAACCATTTACCAGGCAGTTTTATCTTTGGTTCAGTAAGAGTGCACACTCTTTACCTGACCCTGCATACTATGAAGGTGCGGCTGAAGCCGACTTGTATGCGGAGGTGTAGGGATGGGTTGTTTTGTAATAACGGGAGGCAAACCCTTACAAGGTGAGATTACCTTACAGGGAGCAAAAAATGCAGTATTACCGATTCTTGCGGCAACAGTATTGATTGATGGAATCAGCGAAATTCAAAATTGTCCTGATTTGAAGGATGTTTCCGCATCCCTGGAGATTTTAAACCACTTAGGTTGTCGTGTCAAACAAGAGGAAGACAGGATTTTTGTGGATGCAAGAAACGTGGAGAAAACAATCATTACAGATGAATTGATGCGGGAAATGCGTTCTTCCTTTATTTTTGCAGGTGCCATAGCGGCAAGATGCGGTTATGCGGAAATTACTTATCCCGGCGGCTGCGAGTTGGGTGCAAGACCCATTGATTTGCATTTGAAAGCCTTTCGTTCTATGGGAATGAAAATTACCGAAGAGCATGGCAGAATTTACTGCGATGCAAGGCATTTGAGACCTGCGGCAATTCATTTGGATTTTCCCAGTGTAGGTGCCACGGAAAATATTATGCTGGCATCTGTGTTTACCCCGGGAGTGACCCGAATTGTCAATGCGGCAAAAGAACCTGAAATTGAAGACCTGCAAGCTTTTTTGAATGGCGCCGGTGCTAAAATTTACGGAGCCGGAGGGTCAGAAATATATATCGAAGGGGTTCCTTCTTTAAAAAGCGTCACTCATAGAGTGATTCCGGACAGAATTGTAGGCGCAACCTACTTAATGGCGGCGGCTGTAACAGGAGGAAAGGTTCTTCTTCGCAATGCAGAGCCAGCTCATTTAGACGGCATTTTATCTGTATTGGAGGAGTGCGGTTGTGAAATTGCTTATCCTCGTGAACGGGAGTTGAAAATTTCCTGTCCACAAAGAATCGGTGCGGCGGATAAAATCAGCACCACTCCTTATCCCGGATTTCCCACCGATGCACAGGCACCCATGATGGCAATGCTTTGTACTGCACGGGGATCCAGCATGATTACCGAAACCATTTTTGAAAGTCGGTTCAAGCATGTGGAAGAATTGATAAAGATGGGAGCTAATATTAAAACGGACGGTCGTGTTGCGGTAATCCGAGGTGTTTCCCGGCTGTCAGGTGCAGAGGTGACAGCGGGAGATTTGCGTGGCGGTGCCGCCTTGATGCTTGCGGCATTAGGGGCATCAGGAACCAGTAAAATTCACGGGATTCATTTGATTGACAGAGGATATGAAACTCCTGAAACAATATTTTCCCAATTGGGAGCAGAAATAAAACGGTGTGAGTAGGAGGATGTAAACGGTGAGAAACCAAAGACGTGTGGAAGTACAGAAACGAAAAAGAGTATTTAAAAAAATGGTCGGACTGTTTCTGCTGTTCGTGCTGTGTGCGGTAATTGCTTCTTTTACTCCTTACTTTAATGTAAAGAAGGTTAATGTGTCGGGGAACAGCAGAGTGTCTGTCCAACAAATCAAAGAGGTATCCGGAATTCGGGAAGGCTCTAATATTTTTCGTGTGAAGTTAAACAGTGTCCGTCGGAAATTAGAGGATATTTCTTATGTACATAGTGTTCGTGTGAAGAGAGAATTTCCCAATCAGATTTCCATCGAGATAGAAGAAAGCCGTCCTGTTGCGGCAGCTTCTTATATGGGAGATTACGTTTTAATTGATATGTACGGAAAAACATTGGAGCAGGAAAGTCCGGAAAAATTAGAAAATTTGTCTGAAATTGTTATTTTAACAGGCTTAGAAATCAAAAATTTCGAGCTTGGAGAAAAAATTATTGTGGAAAATGAAAGAAATTTGAAAATAGTACTTGAAAGTTTGACAGAATTGGTTCATAATAGTCTTATAGAGAATATGAATGAAATTGACCTGACAGATGAGAACGGTATCGTGTTCAAGATGAACGACAGTAAGCTGTCGGTATTAATGGGGGATGCTACCGACCTTCCCTATCGGGTGAAATTCTTAAAGGAAATTCTCAATAAGCTGGGCGGTACTCCCAGAGGGATTATTGACTTTACCGCCAAGGACCCCACCTATCGCCTTTCTGATTCCAAACAATCGGAGCAGGAAGAGTCGGCAGACGGGGCAGAAGAATCAGAAACCTCTGAGGAAGAAACCTCCGAAGAAGTGACGGAAGAAACGGAAGAAGAATCGGAGGAAATGCAAGAGGAATCTGAAGAATAAACAACGATATTTTATCCGGTTTTTTTACAGACCCTTCCGAATGACCTCATACGGCATTTTGTGAAAGGCCGGGTTTGATATAAACTGCAATTTATATAAATTACAAGGGGGAGTTATCAATGTTGGAATTTGATACGACAGAAAAAGATTATGCCCGCATTAAGGTTGTGGGTGTAGGCGGCGGCGGAAACAATGCTGTTGACAGAATGGTAAGCACCGGCATGCAGACGGTAGAATTTATTGCCATTAATACGGACAAGCAGGCTTTGAAGAAATCTTCTGCTAACCAAAAATTGCAGATCGGCGAAAAGCTGACCCGCGGTTTGGGTGCAGGCGCAAAGCCTGAAATCGGTCAGAAATCTGCGGAAGAAAGCAGAGAAGAAATTTCTGCTTGCCTGAAGGGTGCAGATATGGTATTTGTCACCGCAGGCATGGGCGGCGGAACAGGAACAGGAGCTGCTCCTATTGTTGCGTCCGTTGCAAAGGAAATGGGAATCCTGACTGTAGGGATTGTTACCAAGCCCTTCAAATTTGAAGGAAAGGTAAGAATGTCCAATGCGGATGTGGGAATTGAAGATTTGAGACAGAATGTAGATACTCTGCTCATCATCCCTAACGACAGACTGTTGGCAATTGCTGACAAAAATACCACTGTGGAATCTGCATTCTCCACAGCGGATAATGTATTAAAGCAGGGTGTTATGGGTATCACCGATTTGATTGTGACCCCTGCAATGATCAACCTTGACTTTGCAGATGTCAGAACCATTATGAAGGATGCAGGCTATGCTCATATGGGTACCGGCCGCGCTAAAGGTGAAAATCGTGCAGAAGAAGCTGCAAAAACTGCTATTTCCAGTCCCTTGCTTGAAACCACCATTCAGGGAGCAAAGGGTGTTATTCTGAATATTACCGGCGGAAGCGACTTGGGTCTGCTGGAAGTAAATGCAGCAGCAGAGCTGATTCAAAATTCTGTTGACCCTGATGCAAACATCATCGTAGGTGCTATGATTGACGAAAGCTACGGGGATGAGCTGAGCGTTACTGTTATTGCAACCGGTTTTGCAGGAAATGACAATCCTGTTGTAAAGAAACGCTTTACAACAGAAAAAGCGGCATCTCCTTTTACAAGAACTTCTGACAGTAAGATTGATGACGATATTGACGTTCCTTCTTTTTTAAGATAACGGGAATGAAATGATGAATAGGGCGGGCAATCAGAGAAAAAGGCTCTCTGTCCGCCCTTTTTCCCATAAGCGGAATAATGAAGAAAGAGGAGAATATAATAAAGTAACAGAATTGTTTGGAAAGGATGAGGGCATGGGAAAACAGACTTTTATGCAGGGAACCCTTATTTTGGTGGTAGCAAATGCCCTGACCAAGGTAATCGGTGCATTTTTTAAAATCCCTCTCACCTATCTGCTTCACGAAAGCGGAATGGGCATTTATAATACAGCATATCAACTGTATGTGATGTTTTTTATCATTGCTACAGCGGGTCTGCCTGTTGCAGTTTCCAAAATGGTATCTGAGCGATTGGCGGTAAAGGATGGCTGTCAGGTGCGGAGATTGTTAAAGGCGGAGCTTTGTTTGATTTCTTGCTTGGGAATTCTGGGAGCAGCGGTGCTGTACTTGTTTGCCCAACCTATTTCAGAGGCGATTGGAAATGTGCAGATTGCACCCAGTATCCGTGCGGTAGCTCCTGCCTTGATTTTTGTTGCGGTGATGGCAGGCTTTCGAGGATTTTTTCAGGGAACTCAAAATATGCTTCCCACAGCCATTTCTCAGATTTTAGAGGCTCTCGGAAAACCTGTGGTAGGTTATACCCTTGCCTATGTGATGATCGGAAGCGGTGCTCTTTTTGCATCTGCAGGAGCGTTGATGGGAGTGACCGCAGGTGCGGCTGCAGGGTGTATTGTATTGCTCCTTTGGTTTTTTATAAAAAGAAAGAGGATTTTACCTCGAGGGGAAGAGGTGGGACAGCTTACCCCTTATCCTGAATTACTGAAGCAGTTGGTGTGGATTGCGGTGCCTATTACCATCGGTGCCTGTGTGTCCAGCGTCACCTCTTTGGTGGATACTCTGATGGTACGAAATCTTCTGCGG
>JAZQHN010000112.1:0-3115 GCA_045540615.1 Clostridia bacterium | reverse complement strand
TGATTTTTTTTACAAAAAAGCATCACGGCAATCATACCGCGATGCTTTTTCTATCATTTTAATAAATTTGTTTCTTTAATTTTCCATCATCCATCAAAATTGTTTTAATTTCCTTTGGTTGGAAGAGTTAGGAAAATTTTGGTCAAAACAACATAATTATTGCATCCTAGTAATTGAGTTCATCTTCCGTTCTCCTTTGATATAACCAATTCATTGCTATCCAATACAAGGGTAAAGGGACCATCGTTTACCAAAGACACCTTCATATCTGCTCCAAATTCACCGCAAGCAGTTTTTGAAAAACGGGTTTCACAAAGTGACAGAAAAAACTCATAAAGAGGAATCGCCTGTTCCGGTTTTGCGGCACCAATAAAGCTGGGTCGATTCCCTTTACGGCAATCGGCACAAAGGGTAAATTGGGAAACAACCAATATTTCACCATTCACCTGCTCTGCACTTAAATTTGTTTTTCCGTTTTCGTCTTCAAAAATACGAAGCTTTTGAAGTTTGTCCGCCATTTTTTGTGCAATTTCCTGTGTATCCGTTTCTTCTATTCCAATGAGAGCAAGATATCCTTTTCTAATCTCCCCCACTGTGATTCCGTTGATTGATACACTTGCATTGGCAACTCTTTGCAATACAATTTTCATTGGTATATCCTTCCTTTCATTTTGCAAATACGTGAGAACCGATGGTGGTAATCACCGGTCTTGAAAAAATCCATTTACTGGTTGATTTAGCAGGATTGTAAAAATAAATACTTCCATAGGATGGGTCAAATCCGTTTAATGCTTCTTTTGCAGCATTCCGAGATGAGGCAGTAGGCTCCATATTGATTTGTCCGTCATCAACTGATGAAAATGCTCCCGGCTGATACACTACTCCTGCAATCGTTCCCGGGAATGAAGCAGAATTAACACGGTTTAAAATTACCGCTGCAACCGCCACCTGTCCTTGATAGGGTTCTCCTCTCGCTTCCGCACTAACACATCTGGCAAGAAGTTCTAAATCTGAGCTGCTGTATCCTCCGGTGGACAATCCCAAGGATTTTAATGTTTTTTCTCCTGCAATTCCGTCTGCCTTCAATCCAAAATTACTTTGATACCAAATCAATGCACTTTGAGTAAGAGGACCGAAAATACCATCAATCTCTCCCTGATAATATCCCAGATGTTTCAGTTTTGTTTGAATTGCAATGACTTCATCGCCTCTGGAACCGTACCGAGACAACACAGGTGCTACTGATTCTTCTTTTGGAATTAACAAAACTGTAAATAGGAAACAACAAATAATTCCAAACCACACTATCCTTTTTTTCATAAAAATACCTCCTTTATATGCTATTTTATATAAAAGAGGTATTTTTTATACATTTTTATCTTGCTCTTGTCTGAACCTCAACCAGCAAATTCTTAATAAAATCATCAATGGACATACTACCCATATCGCCATTCTTACGAGAACGAACGGATACTGTTCCTGATTCTGACTCCTGCTCTCCTGCAATCAGCATATAAGGAACTTTTTCCAATTGTGCTTCACGAATCTTATATCCGATTTTTTCACTTCTGGTATCATGCTCAACACGAATTCCCGCTGCTTCCAGTTTTTTTGTAATCTGCTCAGTATATTCAAAGTAATTCTGAGAAATCGGCAGAATTTTTACTTGAACCGGAGCAAGCCATGCCGGAAATGCACCTGCATATTTTTCAATTAACAAAGCAAGAGTACGTTCATAACAACCAATGGATGTTCTGTGAATAATATAAGGATTCTTTTTGGAACCATCAGAATCCACATATTCCATCCCGAACTTTTCAGCCAACATCTGGTCAATCTGAATGGTAATCAGAGTGTCCTCTTTACCATGAACATTTTTAATCTGAATATCAAGCTTCGGACCGTAAAATGCCGCTTCACCAATTCCAATAACATAAGGAATTTCTAATGCGTCCAAAATCTTTTGCATGGTAGACTGGGCTTCATCCCACTGCTCTTTTGTACCAATATATTTTTCTCTGTTATCAGGATCCCATTGAGAAAACCGATAACTTACATCTTCGTAAAGTCCTAATGTTTTTAACATAAACATAGTCAATTCCAAACAGCTCTTAAATTCCTCTTCCAGCTGTTCGGGAGTACACATCAAATGGCCTTCCGAAATGGTAAACTGACGAACACGGATCAGTCCGTGCATTTCCCCTGAAGCCTCGTTACGGAATAAGGTGGAGGTTTCATTATAACGCAAAGGCAAATCGCGGTAGGAACGAGCACGGTTCAAATATGCCTGATACTGGAAGGGGCAAGTCATAGGACGAAGTGCAAATACTTCTTTATCTACTTCCTCGTCACCCATAACAAACATACCATCCTGATAATGATCCCAATGACCGGATACTTTATATAAATCGCTTTTTGCCATTAGAGGTGTTTTAGTTAACTGCCAACCTCTCTTTTGTTCTTCATCCTCAACAAAGCGTTGTAACAATTGAATGATTCTTGCACCCTTAGGAAGAAGGATTGGCAATCCCTGACCAATCAAATCTGATGTTGTAAACAATTCCAGTTCACGGCCTAAGCGATTATGGTCTCTTTTTTTCGCTTCCTCCAACTGTTCCAAATGCTCGTCCAACATAGCTTTTTTAGGATATGAAACACCATACACACGTTGCAGCATCTTGTTTTTTTCATTTCCACGCCAATAAGCGCCGGTAGCAGAAAGTAAAGAAAATGCTTTTACATTTCTTACATCAAACAAATGAGGTCCTGCACAAAGATCGGTAAAATCACCTTGACGATAGAAAGAAATCGTTTCGCCTTCAGGCAATTCTTCAATTAATTCTACTTTATAAGGCTCCTCTTTCATCAATTCCAATGCTTCTGATTTCGGTAACACGAAACGTTCCAGTTTAATTCCGCTTTTTACAATTTTTTTCATTTCCGCTTCAATGTTACGCAAATCGTCATTGGTCAACGTGTGTTCCATATCAAAATCATAATAAAATCCGTTATCTATATATGGCCCTATCGCTAATTTTACATTTTCGTACAATTCAGTAACCGCTTTTGCCAAAACATGGGCCAAAGTATGACGACCAATCTCGATTTCTTCTTT
>JAZQHN010000111.1:0-2326 GCA_045540615.1 Clostridia bacterium | reverse complement strand
ACCATAACCGCCAGCTGTTCTGCTCCCATTCGGGCATCCCGTTCCAGTAGTCTTAAAATCTGTTCTCTTTTTTCCATAATCGGACCCGTCCTTTCATACCAAAAATTGACTGTCATAATAAAATTATATAAAAAACAGGTTTTTTTGTCAAGTAGAAATTGACTTTTTCTTAAAAAGCTGTTAAAATAGAAAGGAAAGAATCGGATTGGCCTGCAAATCAAACTTTCTCTTTTCATTTTCTTGCGGGCAGAAAGGAATTTTTCACAATGAAAATTTTCAACACTTTAACAGGACAAAAAGAAGAATTTGTTCCCATTGTACCGGGTAAGGCAAGCATCTATGCCTGCGGCCCTACGGTTTATGACTATTTCCATATTGGAAATGCCCGTCCTTTTATTATTTTTGATACCCTTCGTCGATATTTGGAATACAAAGGATTAGAAGTAACCTTTGTTCAGAATTTTACAGATATTGATGATAAAATGATTCAACGTGCCAATCGGGAAGGAATTACGGTGGCAGAGCTTGGAGAACGGTTTATCGGAGAATATAAAAAGGATGCGGAAGGGTTAGGAATCCGTCCTGCTTCCGTTCATCCAAGAGCAACCGAGCATATCACCCAAATTATTACCATGATTGAAACCTTGATTGAAAAAGGCTTTGCATACGAAGTAGACGGAGATGTTTACTTCCGCACCAAAGAATTCAAAGAATACGGAAAGCTTTCTCATCAGCCTTTGGAAGACCTGGAGGCAGGTGCCAGAATCAGTGTTGACGAAAGAAAAGAAGATGCTATGGACTTTGCCGTTTGGAAAAAACAAAAAGAAGGGGAGCCTGCATGGGAAAGTCCTTGGGGCATGGGAAGACCGGGCTGGCATATCGAATGCTCTGTTATGGCAAATGAATATTTGGGAAAAACCATTGATATTCACTGTGGCGGACGGGATTTGATCTTTCCTCATCACGAAAACGAAATTGCCCAGAGTGAATGCTGTAACGGAGTTCCTTTTGCCCGTTATTGGATGCACAACGGCTATATTAATATTGACAACAAAAAAATGTCAAAATCTTTGGGTAACTTTTTTACCGTAAGAGATATTACCAAAGAATTTGACTATCCTGTTATGCGGATGTTTATGCTGAGTGCTCATTACAGAAGCCCCATCAATTTCAGCAAGGATTTGATGACTCAGGCAAAATCTTCTTTGGAGCGGATTCAAACCTGTATTGAAACATTGCAATTTTTGTTAAAGGGAGAAAATACGCCTCTGACAGAGGAAGAAAAAGCTTTGATGAACACCGATTATGTTGCTCGGTTCGATGGTGCAATGGATGACGATTTGAATACAGCAGATGCCATTTCCGTGGTATTTGACATGGTAAGAGATGTGAATACTCTGATGAACGACGGTGCACCTCATGCCCATGAAGCTGCACAACATTTTCTGGATTTGTTTGCCCGTTTCTCCGGTGTTTTGGGACTGTTTGAACAAAAGGCGGAAAAGAATTTGGATGAAGAAATTACAGCTCTCATAGAACAAAGACAAGAAGCAAGAAAAGCAAAGAATTTTGCTGAAGCAGACCGAATTCGTGATTTACTGAAGGAACAAGGCATTCTTTTGGAGGATACACCTCAGGGGGTCAAATGGAAAAGGATGTAACAAAAAAACCAACGGAATATTCTTCCCTCGCTCTTGCCTACTTAGGGGATGCTGTCTATGAACTGTTTGTGAGACAACATCTTTTGGCAAAAGGAAATTACTCCGTTAATGAACTCCATAAAGCCGCTGTCGGCTATGTTCAGGCAAAAGCACAAAGCGATGCCGTTTTGATTTTAGAAGCAGAACTGACTGAAGAAGAGCTTCGGATTTATAAGCGGGGCAGAAATGCAAAACCAGCCACCCTTCCCAAAAATGGAAATGTTAGTGATTATCACAGAGCCACAGGCTTTGAAGCCTTATTGGGATCACTTTATTTGGAAGGGAAAACAGATCGTCTGAAGCAACTGACAGAAATGGCAATTAAAAGTTTGGAATCAAACAAATAAGGAAAAGAGTTGCGGAAAATCACCGCAACTCTTCAGACTGTCGAAAAAGTCGGTCTACCGCAAGCAAAGTAAAATAAAACAAGAAAAATCATATAAATTCAAAATGTACAATAACAAATAGAAAACCGTCAGGAAAATATCGAATTTTCCTGACGGTTGCTTGCTTTTTCAGAACTTCAACTCTACCGTACCCTCGTACGCCGACGAATTGAAGTTCTAAAAATATCCCTTCCTTTTTCCTCGTCTGCCAGCGTGTCGATAAGTTTATCGACACGCTGA
>JAZQHN010000110.1:0-5034 GCA_045540615.1 Clostridia bacterium | reverse complement strand
TTTTAAAATTTTTTCATTTATTTTAAATCCTCCAATGAACCGAAGGTAAATCCCTGTTCTTCCCATTTGGTCAGCAACTCATCCAGAATCTCCGCATTGGTCTGAGAAGTGCTGTGAAGAAGAACGATGGCACCATTATGGATACGAGGCAACAATTTAGAAAAGGCTTCCTCGTGGGTGGGTTGATTGTCGGTGTACCAATCTACATAAGCCAGACTCCAAAAGACGGTTTTATATCCCAACTCTTTTGCCAGCTGTAGATTTTCTTCTTTATATTTTCCCTGAGGAGGACGGTAAAATTTGGGCATTTCCTCTCCTGTACATTCGGTATAAAGAGCTTCCAGCTGTTTCAATTCCTTTTCGAAGGATTCTTTGCTTTCTATCTGAGACATATCGGGATGATGAAAGGTATGGTTCCCCACAATATGTCCTTCCTCTATCATTCGCTTCACCAAATCGGGTGCGGTAGAGATATAATTTCCCACCACAAAAAAGGCGGCAGGTGCCTTATGCTTTTTCAAGGCATCCAAAATAGCAGGAGTGTTCCCGTTTTCAAAGCCGGCATCAAAGGTCAGATAAATGGTTTTTTCCGTTGTATTCCCCGTAAAATAAGCATCATATTGCTTTAAGAAATCGGCGGTGGCATTTCCGACAGGCGGTTCTCCCGGAGACGGAAAGGACAACCCCCAGTTATCACTTAACACCGATACACTCATACCATTTTTCCAAAGTCCCACCCCCAGCATTACCATTGCCAGCCCACAGCAAACCCAAATCAAATGCTTTCTTTTCAACACAAAAATCATTGTTTTCACATCCTTTTGCTATAATGTATGACAAACATGTTTCAAACATGAGAAAAATCAAAAAAAGTATTTACTTTTATTCCTGTTTATGGTAGAATAACAGCAAATAACCAAAGAAAGGGCTGATGATATGCCATTGGTAGATAAACCCATAGAAGAATTATTAAACTATCAGGGAATCAATCCCGTCCCGGAAGATGTGGACAAGTTTTGGGATGATGCATTGGAAGAAATGAGACAGGTAGACAGGCAGGTTGAGTTGGTTGAAGTGGATTTGGGAATTCAGACCGTCACCTGTTATGAATTATATTTTACAGGGGTTCGGAATGCACGGATTCACGGCAGAATGGTTGTCCCCAAAAACCGGAAGGAAAAGGCTCCTGCTATCATTAATTTTCACGGATATAGCGGCTGGGGCGGAGAATTTTCTTCTTTGCTGATCTGGGCAGCTTGCGGATTTGTTGCAGTGAATATGGATGCCCGTGGTCAGGGCGGTTATTCTGAGGATACAGGCGGAGTCAAAGGAACCACTCAAAACGGAATGATTATCCGCGGTCTTGACGATTGCCCTGAAAATCTGCTGTTCCGCCATGTATTTTTGGATACGGCAGAGCTTGCAGATATTGTGATGAATTTTGATTTTGTGGACGAAACCCGTGTAGGCGTGGTAGGCGGTTCTCAGGGAGGAGCACTTTCTTTGGCTTGTGCCTCTTTGGAACCCCGTATTGCAAAAATTCAAGCCAGTTATCCCTTCTTAAGTGATTACAAGAGAGTATGGGAAATGGATTTGGCGGTTGGAGCTTATGCAGAACTCAAAACCTTTTTCCGTAACTTTGACCCCAATCATGAACGGGAGGACGAAATTTTCCGTCGTTTGGGATATATTGATATTCAGAATCTGACCAAGAGAATTAAGGGAGAAGTGCTGATGGCAACCGGTCTTATGGACACCATCTGTCCTCCTTCTACCCAATTTGCGGCATACAATAAAATCACATCAAAAAAACGCTATCTCCTGTTTCATGATTACGGTCATGAAGGATTGAGAGGCTTAGGAGACAAATTATTACAATTCTTTAGTGATTGGACGGAGGAACAATAACATGAGCAGAACCTATGAAGCAATTATGAACCATGCAAAGGATTTTATGAAGGACCGATTCGGAATGTTTATTCACTGGGGCATTTATTCCGTTGCAGCAAAAGGAGAATGGTATCAGGCGGCAGAACAGGTGTCCCCTCAGGAATATTACCGTTATTTTGAACAGTTTAACCCTGTGGATTACGACCCCAAGCATTGGGCAAAGCTTGCCAAAGAGGCAGGAATGAAATATGCGGTATTAACCACCAAGCATCATGACGGGTTTTGTTTGTGGGATTCAAAATATACCGATTATAAAGCAACCAACACAAAAGCTGGTCGCGACCTGGTTCGGGAATATGTGGATGCGTTTCGTACCGAAGGAATTAAAGTAGGATTTTATTATTCTCTTTTGGACTGGCATCACCCGGATTTCCCGGCTTATGAGGACAGAATGCACCCCATGAAAGGACGGGAAGAAATCAAAGAGGCGGAAAAGGAGAAGTGTTGGGAACGGTACACCGACTATATGAAAAATCAGCTTCGGGAGTTGTTGACCCAATACGGAAAAATTGACGAGCTTTGGCTGGATTATTCTTATGATACTATGACCGGAGAAAAATGGGATGCCACCGCCATGATGAAGCTGATTAAACAATTACAGCCTCAGATTATGGTCAATAACCGCATGGGCGGTGACTTAAAAGAGGACAATCCCCCTATCTATTCGGGCGATTACCTGTCTCCCGAGCAGATTATTCCTTCCCGTGGTCTGACCAATTATAAAGGACTTCCCATGCCCTGGGAAGCTTGTACCACGTTGAATCGTCACTGGGGATACTGCTCTGATGACCATTTGTATATGACAGCAAAGGTTGCCATCCGCGGTCTTGTGGAATGTGTCAGCAAGGGCGGAAACTTCCTATTAAATATCGGACCTGATGCAAAAGGGAAAATTCCTGTTGAAGCAGAAGAAATTTTAAAAGGCATCGGAGTCTGGATGAAGAAAAACCACGAAAGCATTTACGGCTGCGGTATGAGTGAACTGGAAAAGCCGGAATGGGGATGGTATACTCAGAAGGGAAACAAACTGTATGCTCATATTTTTGACCGTGGTATCGGTCCCATTGCCATAGAAGGCTTGAAGGATAAGATTAAGTATGCACGCCTCCTTTCTGACGGAACGGAAGCACCCATTACCGTGCCCTGGAATCATATTCATGCCAACTGTGAAAATGCGGTCTTTTATAAGCCGGAGGGTACCATGTTAGAAGACGATATTGATACCGTTTTAGAAATCGAATTGCTGGAAGAATAAAAAAAATAATCTTACTTTAGGAGCATTTTTAATACTTTTGTTCTAACATCGCTTGGAAAAATATGCTATAATGAAGAAAAATATTCTTCAAGGAGGCAACACAATGTTTACGATTTACAAAATTACATCCAATCAAACCGTGGATTATGCTGCAGAAGAACTGGCAAAATACTTAAGAATGATGATGCCCGAGGGCGGTGCGGCTGAAATTTCCTACAATCCCGATGCCAAAGATGGCTTTCGTTTGGGATTAATGAAAGACTTCGGCTTGGATGTATCGGATGTAGAAGACCCTTTACTGGACGATGTCCTTTATATTGACACAAAGGGGCGGGAAGGAATCATTGCAGGCTCCAATCCCCGTTCTGTTTTGCTGGCGGTCTATGAATATTTCAGACAGAACGGTTGCCGTTGGTTGATGACAGGGATAGACGGAGAATATATCCCTATGAAGGAAGTAGAGGATGTTTCCTATCGGTTTAAGCCCGATTGCCGTTACCGTATGTGGGAAAATGAAGGAAGCCAAAGTCAACAAAGTATGCTGGATATGATTGAATTCACTCCTAAAATCGGTATGAATGGTGTAGGTATTCAGGGACGGATTCCCATGCCTTGGAGTAACTCCTATTACAATCATAAATTTAACGAAGAATTAAAGCCTGCAGAACCCATATCTCCCGATCAGGTATTACAATGGAAAATGCAGTGTGAAGCAGAAATCAATAAGCGGGGTTTACTTTATATCACAGGCGGTCACGGCTTTACCACCGATCCCTTTGGAATCCGCAGTACGGACCATAATGTAACAGAGATTCCTGAAGAAACAAAACCTTATATCGCCATGCTGGGCGGAGAACGGAAAATCAACAACGGAAATCCTAATTTCACAAATTTCTGTATGTCAAACCCTGTTGCAAGAACTAAGGTAGCAGATTATGTGGTTGAGTATATTTCTCGCCACTCCAATGCAGACGTTTTCGGTCTCCCCTTAGCAGACGGATACAACAATTACTGCGAATGTGAGGAATGTATCAAAAAACGTCCTTCCGACTGGTATGTCATGCTGTTAAATGAAATCGACGAAAAGCTGACAGCATTAAACATACAGACAAAAATTAAGCTGTCCGTTTATGTTGACTTGATTTTTGCACCCTTGGTTGAAAAGTTCAACAATCCTGACCGTTTTGTATTGGGATATGCCCCTATTTCCCGTCACTATCAGAGAACCATGTCAGGAAAGGTGGGAACTATTCCTCCCTACCAGTATAATCATATTACGTTACCCACTCACGAGGACGATTATTATGCATATCTGGTAGAATGGCAAAAGGTGTTACCCTCTCCCGTGCTTGTCACAGAGTATCAATTTTGGGCACATTTCTTCTTTGATCCTTCAAGCTTTTCCATTGCAGAACGGGTATTTGAAGATATTTCCATGTACAAAAAATGTAATATGGAGGGAACCAAACAATTTGTTTCCATGCATAACGCCTTTCCTAACGGCTATGCGTATTACTTAAATGCAAGAAAGCTGTTTGATTTGAATACCGATCTGGAACAAATGAAGGAAGATTATTTCTCCCATGCTTACGGAGAGCATTATAAAGAAGTGATTGCTCTTTTTGACGAAGTACAGGAATGCTTTGAATTTGCATGGTTGGAGTCTCAAAAAGGATTAAACGGAACATCTTATTACAATCCTCCCCTGGCAGAAAAATTCAGACGAGGAAGTAACCTTTGCGAAAAAGGATTGGCTATATGCGAAACATTAGGGGATTCTCCCTATCGGATTCATGCACAAAGCAAAAAGCTGTTGCATTATTTCAGTC
>JAZQHN010000109.1:0-8037 GCA_045540615.1 Clostridia bacterium | reverse complement strand
GCATTTGGTCATTTGAGTAAAAAGAGAAAGGGCGGGAACAAACAAAAAGGTTTCCATTTTTGCCATAACAATACCGCTGTTTTCCGGCAACCAATTCTTTTTTCGAAAAAGAAATCCCAGAAGGATAAACGTAAACATCATAAGCATCTGTTGCAAGGTTGAAAAAAAGATTTCCATAATATCCTGTCTCTTTTCCTTTTAAATTATAGTATTACATCAAAAATGATCATTCCATCTATTTTGCAAGTCTGAAACACTCCGTTACATCAAACCCATTCCCCAAATCACCGCCAGAGCCGTCAATGTTACCAATGTATCAATGGTAATTCCGTAAAACATAGGAGAAAGTCCGGCTTTTTTAAAGTCTTTGATACTGGTTCCGAGACCGATCGCCGCCAATGCAGTCACCATCAGAAACTTACTTGCATGCTTCATCACATTTGACAATTCTGCGGGAATCACTCCAACACTATTTCCAATTGCCAACACAAGAAATCCTCCAATAAACCAAGGGATAATTTTCATAAGATTAACCTTTGCTCCTTGGCTTTTGGCTTGTAATTCTTTTTGTTTCATCCGTGTACCGATATAGGCAAACACCAATACTGTGGGAATAATGGCAATGGTACGGGTAAGCTTTACCATGGTTGCAAAATCCCCTGCCGCCTCTGAAAAAGCATACCCTGAGGCAACTACACTTGCAGTATCGTTCACAGAGGTTCCTGCCCAGATACCATAAGCAATATCGCTCATTCCCAAAGCTTTTCCCATAATCGGATACAAAGCAACCATAACCATATCAAAGAGAAAAGTAGAAGATAGAGCAAATGCAATATCCTTATCATCAGCATCAATCACAGGTGCAATCGCCGCTACAGCAGAACCGCCGCAAATCCCTGTTCCTGCCGATATTAAATTACTCAATTTCCAGTTGAGTCCAAACAGCTTGCGAACAAAAAAACCACCGCCAAAACACATAGCAAAGGTAAACAACATAACAAAAAAGGTCATTTTTCCGACAGACATAATGGTACCGACAGAAAGAGAGGCACCCAGCAAAACAATGGCTACTTTCAGAATCCTTTTAGAGGTGAATTTCAGTGACGGTTTTATCCAGTCAGGATGAAAAAAGCTGTTAATGATTGTTCCCATAAAGAGCGCAATGATAGAAGAACCCAACACTTCTCCTGGAATTAACTTTTCAAGCATTACAGATAAGATTGCTACAGCAACACAAATTCCAATCCCTAAGGCAAATATTCCCCATTTTTTCATTTGTTTTTTCGTCAGCATACATTTGTCCTCTTTTCTTTCTTAATTTTTAAATTTTACCCAAAATATTTATAAGTTCAATTTCAAAATATTATATCATAAAGCCGGAAAAAAATCAATTATTTTACAAAAAAAAGAACGTGCCGTTTTCTTTTTTTACAGCATTGGCACGCTCTTTTTAGATTATCTTTCGTATTTCGGGAACACCGTCAACCGTAAATTGGTGCATCCGTAAGGAATCAGAGTAATGTCCTCTTCCTCTCCAAGATTCTCCCGAACAAAGGACAAGTCGGGCAAAGAAGGAGTCATAATCAAATCATCCTCCACAATGGTTGCTCCGCAATCCACCTGCTTATCGTCAATTCCTTCATTGTCTACAAGTCCTACTGTTTTGATTCCGTCCTCGCGAACGAAATCCCAGTTATGAAGCTGTTTCGCTTTGATTTTAATTGTTACCGGAGCCCCTTTCCAAAAAGGACTTTCCGAGGGAGTAAATTCTTTGATTTCCCCTTCTTCCCATCCTGTTACCGCATAGCTCCACCGTGATTCAGGAGTAAAACGCAAAGCAGGGAAATCAGGAGTTTGCCGTTTTTCCGCGGAATCAATTTCCATTTTTTCCTGAATACTCAGGCTCATCAAGAAGGGACCGTAAGTGAAATAAATTCCACCGTCAGGAGCGTGATTCCCCGAAAATGCCTTAGTCAGCTCCAAAGTGAGAATATCCTTATGTTCCACCCTTACACAAGCATACCCTTCCTTCATCTGAAGAGAAATGTTCTCTCCGTTTTTCCGCAAAACCGTACGTTTTGACCAACCGGGAATCCTCAGCATCAACTCATTTTTTTCAGGATTCTTTACTGTTACCTCAAAGGTGATACTGTTTCCGAAGGGATAGCCTCCCGTCTGAATCAATTCCATTTCTTCTCCCCGATAAATGCTGTCACCATACAAACTGACTGCCACACCTCTCTTAGTGCTCTGATACATTCTTGCTACATAGTTTGGCATTGCACGGCCAATATTACCCACACAGCACTCCGGGTAATGATGAGGCTGATATGCCATTCTGGGTGTATTTTTCCAGGAAGAAATATGAGTGGAATTTCTTGCAGCAATTACTTGATTCACGCAAGATAAATACTGAATGGTTTTAAAATAGGGGCCAACCGCACCGGGCAAAGCATTGAAAATTGCCCATTCAATTTTATCTGCATATTCCGCTTTCCCCGTTGCTTCCAGCAAATACCCCAAAGACCAGGTATAATCAGAAATATCACAGGATTCATGAGTTCTCCAGCTTTCATTTCCGCAGGTCATTTCGCTGCTGGTATGTACTCCGTCAGGAAGCATATGATAAGTATCGATTTTTTTGTAGCCGTTTACCGACATTTGCAAATATTCATCTTTTCCCGTAAAGGCATACAAAATAGCAGGCAGTTTCCCATCTTCATTAAAGGTAACTCCGTGTTCATTGGGAATTCTGTCACTCAATAAATCAGGTCCGCTCGCCGCCTGTCCTGTTTGGCAATGAGCCTCATAACAAGAAATGGCACGTTCCAAAAACCGTTCATCCCCGTCCAATTCATAAAGCTTTAGCATTATTTCCAAGTTTGCTACATCACGGTTATTATTGTAGCTATGCTCATCAGCAAGGTAGTGAGCACGCATTTTTTCTAAGTAACGGGTATCTCCCGTATCGCTCCAAAGAGCGTACAATGCACGAAAATAAACAACATGAGGCCAACGGAAGCGTCCTTTGTCTTCTTTCAGCTCCAAGGGACCGATAAAGGGGTCACCGTCCTCTGAAAAAGAGGCATCAATCTGAGGCATAACAACATTCAACAGCTCTTTATTCTCCGTAAAAATTGCTGTTCTGACTACAGAATCAATCCAATATGCTGTTTGCTCATAAGGCCACCACTGTGCCCATCCCCCGTCGGTCAAAGTACGGAATTTCCAGCATTCCCGATCGTAAGGATATCCGATTTTATGAAGATTTCCCGGAATTCCTTCTCCCTGCTTTTTCAAAAAATCCAATATCCATCCTTTGGGACGAATCTGATTCATTCTGACTTCACTAAACTGGTTATATTTTTCCATAAAAATTCCCCCTTTTTCTTTCATTATAATATAAAAAGATTGACAAATCAAGAAAAAAAGGTTAAAATAGTAGACAGATATTAAGATTAAAAGGTGACACTATGTTTCATATTTACGAAAGAGATTTAGACCCTCAATTCCGGCTTTATCATGACAGTATTCTGACCAATCCTTCCAGTCCTCCCCATGTCAATTATTATGCAGAGGCTATGGTTTGTCTGGAGGGAACCTTGTCTATGAAGGTCAATCAAAAGGAACGGATTCTTCATCAGGGAGAAGGGACTCTGATTCATTCATTGGAGGTTCATGAATTTTCTCCGGAGCCCAAGAGCAAAATCTTTCTTGTGTGTTTTTCACCGGCTTTATTTTCTGATTTGTTTCATCCCGCAAAGGATTGTCCTTCTCCTGTGAAAAAATTATCCGAAGAATCCATTCGGTATCTCTCCCATCTGACAGAAGGAGGTCTTTCCTATCCTGAAAATAAACAGGAAATCCAAATGGTGCTCCGTATTCTTTTGTACGAAATCCCCTGTATCCTTCCGGAACAGGAGCAAACCATGGCGGTTTGCCGAGGCGTTTCTTATCTGGAACAGCACTATGCAGAAAATGTTACTTTGGAGCAATTATCACGAGCAATCGGAATCAATCGGGTCTACGCCAGCCAAATGTTTCCAAAATACCTGAACGGTACCACCTTTACCCAAGTCTTAAATTATATCCGCTTAAATCGTGCCATTCGTCTTTTGAAAACAATGACAATTGCACAGGCGGCATTGGAATCGGGATTTGGAAGTGTCCGGCAATTTAACCGCGTTTTCAAATCGGTCACAGGAAAAACCCCGAGAGAATATCATGACACAGAACAAAATCAAACCTATAGGAGGATTATATGAACAGAACAAGCGGTGTACTCATGCACATTACCTCTCTTTTCGGAGAATATTCCACAGGAAGTTTCGGACAGGAAGCAAAAGAGTGGATTGACTTTTTGGCAGATTGCGGTTTTTCCTGGTGGCAGGTATTGCCTCTTTGCCCCATTGACGAATGCAATTCTCCTTATCAATCTCATTCCGCATTCGGTGGAAATCCTTATTTGGTTGATTTACCAAAATTACGGGAACAAGGATTACTCACAGAAGAAGAGCTGAACAGTCAACGTCAGCAAACGCCCTACAGTTGCGAATTTGTTCGGTTGTATCACAACCGCATCGAGCTGTTACGTTTGGCGGCAAGCCGTGTTTCAGACAGGAGTGAAATCGAAGCCTTCATCAAAAATCAACCTTATTTGGAACAATTCTGCCGATTTATGAGTTTAAAATCTGCCAACCAAAATCAACCGTGGAATCAATGGACGGTAACTGAAGAGGACCCTGAAACCCTCTTTTTATGGAAATTTATTCAATTTCATTTTTTCCGTCAATGGCAGGAAGTATTAGACTATGCACATGAAAAAAAGATTCAAATTTTAGGAGATATCCCCATTTATGTAGCACCCGACAGTGCAGATGTTTATTTTCACCAGGAGCAATTTTTATTGGATTCCCAAGGAAATCCTTCTGCTGTTGCAGGTGTTCCGCCGGATTATTTTGCTCCTGAGGGTCAGCATTGGGGAAATCCTCTGTATCGTTGGGACAAAATGGAGGAGGATGGATTTTCCTGGTGGTGTGACAGAATGAAGCATATGCTCACCATGTTTGACGGGGTACGGTTAGACCATTTCAGAGGCTTTGAATCCTACTGGGCAATTCCCTCTGACGCTTCCTCCGCCAAACAAGGACATTGGGAACAGGGTCCGGGAATGAAGCTGATTCAAAAATTCAAAGAAATTGCGGGAAATAAACTGATTGTTGCGGAAGATTTGGGAGACATCACTCCTCAGGTAGAACAGCTCGTTTCGGACAGCGGTTTCCCCGGGATGAGAGTGATTCAGTTTGGATTTTTGGGTGACAGCACCTCTATTCACCGTCCTCACCGTTATGAAAAAAATACAGTTGCTTATACCGGAACTCACGACAACAATACTTTATTGGGATATCTTTGGGAATTGGATGAACAAAATAAGAAGGAATTGCTGGAATACTGCGGTTATGAAAATCCCGATTGGGAACGGGGATATGACAATATTTTACGCACTCTCTTTTCTTCCTCTGCAGATTTGGTGATTCTTCCCATTCAGGATTTGTTGCGTTACGGCTCGGATACCCGTCTGAATATTCCCGGAAAGCCGGATGGAAACTGGCAATACCGAGTAACAAAAGAACAATTAAACAGCATTGACCGTTCCTTTTTCAAACGGCTGAACAAGCTTTACGGAAGAACATTATGACCATTTTGTGAACAATTGTGAACATTTTGAAAAACACTTGATTTTTCCAGAAAAAAGGAATATAATGACAGTATCGCTACAAAGGAGGAAAGGAAATGTCTGAAACATTACCTTTAGAATCTCAACAGGAATGGACACGATTGCTGTTAATGAGCAAATTCGGAATTGACGAAATTCAAACCAAGCTGAATATCATTAACGACGAATACCATTTTTTGCATGCTTATAATCCAATTGAGCATATTACAAGCCGTAACAAAAGTCCTCAGAATATTATGGAAAAGCTCCGTCGGATGGGTTTGGAGCCTACCTTGGAAAATGCGAAGGAATATTTAAATGACATCGGCGGAATCCGTGTGATTTGCTCCACCATTCAAGATGTTTATACCATTGCCGAACAGTTGTCAAAGCAAAATGATATTACGGTTTTGAATATTAAAGATTATATTAAGTATCCCAAACCAAACGGATACAGAAGTTATCACATGATTGTGGAAATTCCCGTATTTTTAACCGATCGTGTCACACCTGTCAGAATTGAAATTCAAATTCGCACCGTAGCCATGGATTTATGGGCGAGTCTGGAGCATAAGGTTTATTATAAATCGGGGATTGTCATTCCCAATGAGCTTCAGGACAAAATCAAGCAAACTGCAGACGATATGGCTGTGATTGATCAACGTCTTTGTGAAATCAAATCGGAAATTTTAAAATATACCAAATAATTTTGCTTCACCTTTCCAAAAGAGCAAAATACAAAGAAAAAAGGTTCCTTTTGGAAATTGTATTTTTATTTTCCGTATGGTATAATATTCAAAAAATGATGGAGGTTATAGGATATGTATGTTAATATTGATATCAACTCCCGCACAAATCCCTTTTTCATTAGTTTGATGGATAAAGAGGTGGTAACCGAGCAAGACGTGGCTTCCCATTTGGATCTTTATACCAATCACCATATTACAGATTTGTTATTTAATATTTTCTGTCAATATTCTGCTACAGACAGCGAAATTTGGGACAGCTATGCGACAAAATATGAGCAAAAAACAGAAAACGGCTTTCCCGTTGATTACACAAAGGGAGGTCATGCAGGTCTCTATGTTCTGAACAAAAAACACGGAATTGACCCCTATCGGGTATGGTTTCGCACCTGTCGTGAACGAGGAATCCGCCCCTGGATTTCCATCAGAATGAATGACAGCCATTGTCCTACTGAGGACACCAGTTTTTTAAGAAGTGATTTCTTCTATGAAGCAAAAGAAAAGGGCTGGATGCTTGGAGAAAAATACGGCTATGCCGCAACTCATTTTAATTATGCAATTCCTGTGGTTCGTCAAAAAATGCTTGACTATATGAAAGAACAGATGAATCGATACGATGTAGACGGGTTAGAATTGGACTTTATGCGTGAAATTTATTGTTTTGATTATCTGGACAGAGATAATGAAGAATGCATTGAAATTATGAACGATTTTATTCGTAAAACAAAAGCGATTGTTACTTCTGCTGAAGAAAAGCACGGGCACAAAATCAGGTTGTGCGTTCGTTTGAATCGAGATATTGATCAAAGTAAATATCTTGGTTTTGATGCAAGAGCGTGGGCAAAGGAAGGATTGGTAGACTTGATTGTTCCTTCTCCCAGATGGGCATCCAGTGACAGCAGAATGCCTATGGAGGTATGGCGCAGAGAATTACCTGATGTTGAGGTTCTTCCCTGTGTAGATACAGTTGTAGTCAATAAATATCAAGGAAATGCTTTTTCCACTCCGGAATTGACCCGAGGCAATGCGGGCGGTTATCTTGCCAATGGTGCTCACGATATTTATCTGTTCAACTATTTCGGTGATCCTCATGACAACAAGGAATATTATGAAAAACGGGAATTAATCGTTTATGATACTTGTTACAGTCTGGAGGTCATTGAATCCTTGCCTGCCAGATACGGGGTTATGGAACAGGAAGACCGCATGATTCCTGTGGGTTTCACGGGAGATCAACCCTTCCCTATTATTCTGACAGAAGAAAAACAGCAATTGGAAATCAACACAGCCCACATCAGTACTGACCGCAAGGTATCTATTGTGTTAGGCTTTACAAAAGGGAGTCCAGAAACTGCCAAAGTGTGGTTTAACGGAAGGGAATACAGCAATTTTACAGAAATCGAAATTCCCGAACCTGTCAAGATTGTTCCCTGTGGAACAAAGCTTTACCGTTGTCCTGTCACCCCGGGAAATGAAACAAAACAATTGTTTGAATTTTCAGGTCAGGATGCAGAAATTATATGGGTAGAAATTACAGTAGAATAAATAACAGAACACCGCATGGAAAACATCGAA
>JAZQHN010000108.1:0-3544 GCA_045540615.1 Clostridia bacterium | reverse complement strand
CCTATATCTTGTGAACGGAAATCACGACGGAGTTGGTACGGATTTTTTTAAATCGGATTTTTGGAATGGGTTAACGAAGCACCAATACGGAAATGATAAGGCGGTATTTGGGCAACAAGGTTCCTATTATTATGTTGATTTGGAAAAAGGAAATACAAGAATGATTGTACTTTCTGTTCCCAGCGGGTCGGATACGGAGTCGGAAATTCCGCATCCGTATTGGGAACTGGGACTTGCTCAACTTCGTTGGCTTGCTGAAATTGCATTGGATACGGATAAAAATGTCATTCTTCTTTGCCATGTTCCTCTATATGATTATTATATCGGCGATATGGAAAAAATGCTGAGCGTATGGGATGGAAACCGAGAGAAAAAGGCTTATGTAAAGGATTTGTGCGGATGGATTGAGGATGCTGACGAGGCAGTTAGAGTACTTAATGCATTTCAAAAACATGAGGCGTATGAAAATAGAGATTTGGGAATCAGCTTGAAGCAATCTGCTCCCGAGGCAAAGCTGGTAGCATGTTTAAGCGGGCATACGCATGAAGATTCTTTATGGCAACCGGGTGAAACAAAGGAACCTTATACCAATAAACTTTTGTGCTATCAGGTGGTGACAAAATCTGTGATGCCTCATAGAAAGGAAGAAACGTACGGATTTGCCTTTGATGTTATGGTTTGGACTCCGTCAGAAGGGCGTTTATCATTCCTTCGTTACGGTGACGGTCAAGATAGAACAATTCAGTTTTAATTAAAAAGGAGTATACATGATGAAAAAGCGGTTGAGTATCTTTTTACTTTCTTTAATTTTAGTGTTTGGCTTTCTGTGTCCTGCGAGTGCACAACCGGATTATGCAACCAGAAAAATTGTTTTGGAAATGATTTTAAATGGAGCAGATGCTTATTACGAAGGAATCCAAGCCTCTGATATTATGAAGGGAGACGGGGACGGGAATTTACGGGAAAACGACCCTGTTCTTCGTGTGGAGGCTATGGCGATGCTGAGCCGAGCATTTCCCAATCTTCCGATTCCTTCTGAATATCAGCTGTCCATAGGAAATTTTGGAAATGAATTTACAGATTTGCCTCAATGGGCGGTTCAGGATTTGTCTAATCTGACCCGTGCGGGTATTGTTGCCGGTTATCCGGACGGACGGTTAGGTGTGAATGACCCTGTTACGGTGGAACAGATGGAACTATTACTGCGTCGAATTTGGGCATATTTAGGAAAACATCAAAAAGATGATTTTTATTCTACACAAAACAGACAATGGTTGAATACAGCTTCCTTGTCAGCTGATGAACTGATGACAGGAACATTTCAAGAAGTAGAAGAGACTGTATTGGCACAATTGAAGGAAATTGTTACAGAAATGGCAAACGGGGATTGGGAAGAACATTCATCTGAGCAAAGAGTCAAGGAATTTTATCAGTCTGCTGTTGATATGGAATCACGAAATAAAGAAGGGTTGAACCCTTTGTCTGACTATTTGGAACGTTATGAAGCTGCCGACACGGTGAAAGAACTTTTGATTGCAAACCATGAAATTTCACGGGTGATAGGAAGTGATATTTTAGGCAGATTTGCAGATGAGGATATTTATAACGGACAAACTTTTGCGCCCTATATCAGCGGAATGTCCTGTGTTTTGGAAAAGGTTTATTTTGAAACAGAAGACGAAACGGCAAAACAGGCATATCTAACTCTTGTTTCAGATATGTTGCAATTGGGCGGCGAATCAAAAAGTGATGCAGATAAGCATGCAAAAATGCTGTATGAAATGGAACGGGAGGTATCTCTTGCTTCCTCTGATTACAATGATTATAATGTAAAAAATATTTATAAGAAATATAGAAGTCCAGAGGTGTATTCTGTATTATCCTCGTATCCTGCCGAGTGCATGAGTCCCTGGGACAAAACGGGATATTTTTTCGTTGTAGATGATGCGAGAGTGAAAAAAACCGTTTCTTATTTTACCGAGGAGCATTTGGAAACTCTGAAAGCATATATGAAATTTTGGTTGCTTTACAATTCTTCTGTATTACTTTCAGAAGAGATGCAACAGCCTTATTTGAAATTTTCTAAAACAATGTATGGTGTTACATATCAGCCTGATACTAAGACAGATGCCTTCCAGTTGGTATTATCTTATCTGGGATCAAGTGTAGAAGAAACTTATGTGAAGCAGTACGGATCTGAAATAACCAAAGAATCGGTGACTCAGCTGGCGAGAAAGATACGAAATGTGTTTAAAAGCCGATTGGAGCAATCAGACTGGTTGAGCGAAAAAACAAAAAAACAAGCAATCCGAAAATTGGATTCTATAGTTATAAATGTTGCATACCCGGAAGAGTTTTTTGATCCTTTTGCAGAAAAAAAGCCGTTTGATAAAAGCTTGTTTGAAAATGTTTGTATCATTAATTCTTATTATACTTTTTTGAATTACAGTATTTTGGGTGAGAAATCCGAGCAAAAAGCGTGGCCGATTTATAGTTATGCTGTGAATGCGGCTTATGTTCCGGGAAATAATTCTATTACTATTCCTATGGGAATTTTGCAGGCACCTTTTTATCATTCAAACGCATCAACTGAAGAAAATTTGGGTGGTATCGGCACTATAATAGCTCATGAAATTATTCATGCTTTTGATGCAACCGGTTCTCAGTATGATTATGCCGGTACCTTATTCAATTGGTGGACGGACAGCGATAAAAAAGCTTTTGAGAAAAAATGCTCTGATGCAGAAGTTTTTTTTGATAATTGGGAAATCAGCAACCATGCCAAAAATGATGGTGCCCTTACCTTAGGGGAAAATATTGCTGATTTAGGCGGAGTAGCTTGTATACTGGATTTAATGAAGGAATCGAAAAATAGTGATTATCAAACCTTTTTTACCCAATATGCAAGGATATGGAGACAGTACGGGAAACAAAGCTATATGAATTATTTATCCCAAAATGATGTCCATTCTTGCGGAAAAATCCGAGTTAATAGAGTGTTGATGAATTTTGAAGAATTTTATCAGGCATTTGATATTCAGCCGGGGGATGGGATGTACCTTCCGCCCAATGAACGGATTTCAATTTGGTAATATCATCCGAAAAAAGGATGAAATGTAATATAACTCCTGATGATCAGGCTTTTGTCTTGATAATCGGGAGTTTTTTCTGTAAATCAAATGAATAAATTGCAGTTTTAACCTATCATCTGTTTGCTAAGCACTTTTTGACAAAATGTACTAATTTATTATGTTGGTGCATACATTGGAGTAAAATGTCAAGAGGAGGCGGTGTCTTGAACACGCAAATAGAGGAAAGAACACTACAGCTTGGTGAATATATACTGGAAAATAAATCAACGGTAAGAAATGCAGCAAAAAAATTCGGCGTTTCTAAATCGACAGTACATAAAGACGTGACAGAAAGACTTTATCATCTGAATCGGGGATTGTACGAGGAGGTTGGAAAGGTTTTGGCTGAAAATAAATCGGTTCGACATATCAGAGGAGGAATGGCAACAAAGGAAAAATATTTAAAAAGAAAA
>JAZQHN010000107.1:0-5646 GCA_045540615.1 Clostridia bacterium | reverse complement strand
TTCCGTTATGATCAGGTATCAAGCTATGAGCCTTACATTGAAGAATCTGAAGAAGAAACTGAAAATGGCAAGAAGGAAATAGTGTTTGGCGAAGGCGGTATTAAAATCAGATTGGTTGGCGGCAGAGATGACATAACCACTATGAGAAAAGGACTTCGTGCTCATCCGTATATCACAGAAGAAATCAAGGTGTGCTTTGCAACTAACGACAGAGAAAAAGAGAATTATTTAAAGTATGCGGAAAACACAATCTGGCACTTTAACAAAATCTTTGGTGTTCACGATGATGAGCATGCACTCTTTAGCTTTGGTATGAACGAAAAAGAAAAGCGTGATTTAAAAGCAGCTGTTGCCTTTACAAAAACTGCATTTGATGCAGTAAAGATTGCAAAATCAGGTGGCGAAGTTTCCGAAGAAAAGAAAGATGAAATTATAGAAAATATGCATGCTATTGACGATGCACAGACAGGCGGACTCAGCAAGTATACAAGAGCAGCAGATGCAGCAGAAGCAAAAATAAATGAAATTTAGGAGGGTTAATATTATGAAAAAGTTGTTATCTGTTATTTTAGCAATTACATTGGTTTTATCACTGGCAGCATGTGGTTCAAAAGGTGAAAAGGTTACCCTTTATGAAGAAACTTGGGAAGGTGACGATGTAAGGCTTGCGGTAGATTTCTATTATCCGGAAGGTGCAGATATCACCTTAGAGGGTGACGATGAATATCCGAACTGGATTGATATGAAATACGAGTCAAAAAATATAACAATAGGTCCTGCAATTTTTGAGGATACAACCTTTGATGCAAACAAAGAGTATGCAAAAGAAAACGAAGATACATACGAAGAGTTTGAGCTTAACGGATATGATTGCTATGCCTATGAAGAATTTGGAGGATATTGCATTTATGTGCATTTAGAAGAGGTTTCAGAAACAACTGACAGATACCTCGTAATTGATACGGAAACGATTGATTACAGTAAGGATGGCACTCCTGAGGGCAAAGCTCAGTACGAGGATGAGGACATCAAGAAAATTATGGAATCCTTTGAGTATCGTGGTGTAGTTGAATATCCAGAGGAAGAAGAAAAATAATAACCGGAGGTAATATAAGATGAAAAAAATATTGGTATTGTTTTTAACAGTATGCATGTTATTCTCTTTGACATCATGCGGAAACAAACCCGAGGTAGATTCTCCTGATACATCAGGAATAGGTACGGAAGAAGTTGAAGAAAATGCAAAAAGAGAGCCTGTCCAACCGGCTCCTGCAGACGTTATAGTTGGAGAATATACACTTTCGGCTGAGTATTTATCTTTTGATGAACCAATTATTAATGACGAGTCTGGTAATCCTGATATGGATGTTTTGGGCGACACAGTTTATGTATCTGATGGCGGCTCACAGGTAATGCTCTATACTTTGGAAGGTTCTGCTTTGACTTATGTAAAAACGGTTTCTGTTGAAGATACAGGCGATAGCATTAGTGTGGACGGAACCGGTAAAATTTATGCTGACGGCGGTGTGTTTGAGGCAACGGTATATGATCCTGAATCAAATGCTTCCGGTACAGCAGTTGCAAGCGGTGAGTTGACTGCATCTAAGAATAGTAATTTCGCACTTACCTATTTTCCGGGAAGAGAAACTGTAACAATGATTAAAGATAACGTGGCTTCCGATTGGTTGATAGATGGAGAAGCAGGTCTTGGAAAATTCCAAGGTATCAGCATAATTGAAATAGTAGGTGACACTGTAGTTATCGGTGGAGAAGATGCAGAAAATTATATAATGGGTGCTTTTGATATGGATGGTAATCAGCAGATGCTTTCAAATGATTCTTTAGCAGGAACCTTACCATCAGCTGTAATCAAAACAGATAATGGTTATATTTCTTCATCAGTAAATGAAATGACCTTTGTGAATGCTGAAGGTAATATCATTGGCGAAGCAGATGCAAAGCAATTATTTGGCATTGCTGACAATACACTGTGGATTTATGAGATGGCACCTCTTTCTGATGGAAGTTTCTTGGTATTGGCTCAGCTTTCTAACTCAGATGTAGATGGCAATGAAATTGTTCTTTTTAAGGTTTCAGGATTTTAATCACTATTTACGGGGGCATACGCCCCCGTATTTTAAAATAAGTGAACCGATTAAAGGAAATTATCCTCATTCACAGAAGAAATTATGAATTGAAATAATTTTCCTTGACTGTCTTTGGAATATATGATAGAATTATTTTAATTCTAAAGAAAATAGAATGAGGTGTTTTTAATGAATATTGCGTTTTTAGGAGACAGTATTACTTTTGGATATGGTTTGGAACATCAGAAAGATCGATATTCAACTGTTGTCTGCAACCGTATGAATGTAATGGAAGAAAACTATGGAATCACGGGTACTTTGGTAGCAAGAGCGGGGATGAACCGAACAGACGGGAAATCCTTTTTAGATCGTCTTTCCTTGATTAAATCAGCAGATATTGCAGTTGTTTTCGGTGGAACCAATGATTATTTTTGGAGTGATGCCCCCATCGGAACCTGTAATGACGGAGAGGATTTCTTCGCAGGTGCAGTAGACTATATGTGTCGCTGGTTGAAAAAAGAGCGAGAAGGGAAAGCGACGTTGTTTGTTACCCCGTATTCTCATCATGGAATTGGGAATTTTTTTGGGGGAGAGACTTATCAGACAAGATCGGAGCATGATACAACTGAATTGAATTATAATGGACATGTTCTTTTGGACTATGTGAGTGCTTTGGTAACAATCTGCGAAAAATACGGATTTCCTGTATTGAATTTACATGAGTGTCCTGAATTTGATTGGAAAACAATGACAATGGATGGTTGCCATCCGAACACGAAAGGCCATTTATGGTTAGCGGATAAAATTGGATCTGCAATAAATCAATTTTAAATTAGTTGAAGAGAGAAGAGGCAATTGCTTTTTCTCTTTTTTTGTTGACAAATTTCCGATTTTGTGTTATACTCAATTTTGTTAATTTAAAAAATGAGTTTTTCACAGAGGTGGTATTTTGGAGAATTTGTTTCAGAAACTGAAAGCAAACCGAGAATATTTCAGCAGTACAGAAAAGAAAATATGTGATTTAATTTTAGAGAATCCCGGAGCATTTATCGGTTTTTCTATGTCTGAACTGGCAGAAAAGGCAGGGGTATCCCAGGGGAGTATCAATAACTTTGCTAAAAAGACGGTTCATTCAGGATTTTCTGATTTGAAATTACAAATTGCACAGCAAATTACTGAATTTGAACCAAAACCGTTTAGTTTAATTGAGCGGGGAGACGGAGTCAAAGATGTATTTCAAAAGTCAATTCATGAAATTATATCTGCTTTAACCAATACAGCAGAATTAAACGGGGAAGGAACCCTGCAGCGTGTGGTAGATAAAATTCTCGATGCGGAAAAAATTGAATTATATGGTTTCTTTCAATCGGGAACTGTTGCAACTGATTTTTGCAATCAACTGATGCAATTAGGATTATCTGCAAGTTATGTGAGTGATGCTTTAACCTGTCCGTTATCTGCATCCTTGTTAAGAGAAAAAGATTTGGTCATTGCAATTTCCATTTCCGGAAAGACGAAGGATGTTCTTGATGCGGTGAAAATTGCTAAAATGAACAAAGTTCCCGTGATAGGAATTACTCAAAATCCATATTCGCCTCTTGCAAAACTGTCTGATGAATTGTTATTGATTACCTCAAGCGGAAGTGCCGTCAGCAGTAAAAACCAGGAAACCCGTCTTTCTGCATTGTTTTTGATTGATGCACTTTGTGCTTATATGCGGTCAACCTTGGGCAGCAGCGGAGAAGAACGGTATTTTAAAATGACGGAAATTTTAAATATGCACAGCGTAACGGATTAAGGGGGAATTGTGATGAATTTATTTCAGAATAAAAAAGTAAGAAATGCATTTTTTATCGGTGTATTATGTTCGGTTTCCTACTTGGCTGTTTATTTTGCGAGAAATATTTTAAGCGCAGTTACACCGCAAATGATGGAAGGAGGAAGGTATTCAACCGTTTATATCGGAAAAGTATCTTCTGCTTATTTTATATTTTATGCGATAGGACAACTGATTAACGGAGCCATTGGCGATAAAATCAAAGCTAAATTTATGATAAGCTTCGGATTGATATTTGCAGGCGTTTGCAATATTGTATTTCCGATTTTACCACCGTCCTCGGTTTCTGCCTTGGTTGTTTATGCAATGAGTGGCTTTTTCCTTTCTATGATTTACGGACCTATGACCAAGGTTGTAGCAGAGAATACAGAGCCAATTTATGCCACAAGATGCAGCCTTGGCTATACATTTTCATCTTTTTTCGGTTCTCCTCTTGCTGGTTTGTTTGCTTCATTATTAGCCTGGCAGACGGTGTTTTCCGTTAGCAGTATTGCATTGTTTGTTATGGGTATTACTTGTTTTTTTGTGTTTTGGTTGTTTGAAAAAAGTGGAATTGTGAAATACAATCAGTTTCAACCAAAGAAAAACGGAAAGGGAAATATCAAAATTCTAATTCAGCAAAGCATTGTCAAATTTACTTTGATTTCAATTTTGACAGGTGTAATCAGAACTACTGTTGTGTTTTGGCTCCCTACTTACATCTCTCAGTATTTGGGATTTTCATCTGAGCAATCTGCTTCTGTTTTTACGATAGCCACCTTGGTAATTTCGTTTACTACCTTTATTGCTGTATTCTTATACGAACGACTACACCATAATATGGATTTAACAATTTTGATTGGTTTTTCGGTCAGTGCTCTTTCCTTTTTGCTTGTTTTCTTTCTTAAACAGTCAATTTTAAATATCCTGTTTATGGTTTTAGCAATTATGGCAAATAATATTGCCGCAACCATGCTTTGGAGCAGATATTGTCCAAGCCTTCGGGATACTGGGATGGTTTCCGGTGCAACAGGCTTTCTTGATTTTGTCAGTTATATGTCCGCATCTGTTTCCAGCACAATTTTTGCCGATGCAGTAGACCGGATGGGCTGGGGTTCTTTAATTTTGATTTGGTGCGGTTTGATGGTGATTGGAATCATAGTTTCGTTACCCCGTAAAAAGAAAATAATTGATTGACATTATTCGACAAATATGTTAAAATAAAGTCATAGTAAGATTTTTTAGGGGGAATTGAATATGTATTGTAGAAATTGCGGAAATCAGATGGTAGACCAAGCGGCTGTTTGCGTAAAATGCGGTGTTGCTGCAGGAGTAGGGAACGGTTTTTGCCCTCAATGCGGTGTGCAGACTCAACCAAATGCTACTTTTTGTACCAACTGCGGCGTTAGTTTGCAAATGGCAGCCAACAACTCTAATCAAAAATCAAAGCTTGTTGCTGGATTGCTCGGTATTTTCTTAGGTGGTCTGGGAATTCATAATTTTTATTTAGGTTTCCAAAAACGCGCTTTGGTTCAATTGTTGGTTAGTTTGCTGACTTGCGGAATTGGCTCGGCTCCCATGGCTATTTGGGGCTTGGTAGAAGGAATTATGATTTTAGCAAGTAATGACAAAACAGACGCAAATGGAATTCCGCTGAAAAATTAAAAAAATCATAAAAAAATTGCAAAAGGGACTTGACAAATTCTCAAAATACTGATATACTATTTCTGTTGCATGCAGGAG
>JAZQHN010000106.1:0-22488 GCA_045540615.1 Clostridia bacterium | reverse complement strand
CATATTCTCCATGCCAGTGAAGCTGCATATGATAGTTGGGATGGGTTCGGTCCACACGGTAAAAACCAAGGGGAAATTCAGGGGTTCCCCGCAGCACATCTTCATAATGTCCCGTTGTTTTCATAAAAACCTCCAAAAGGTGAATATAATTATACTTTTTTACTATTATACTCCAAGTAATCCATAAAAGTCAAGTATATAATGATATTATACAGAGTTTTTTCTGAAATTTTTAATAGAATAAGGAGGAAATAAAAATGGCAAAGAACAGATTAATCGGTGATTATCCGGTAATCGGAATCCGTCCTACCATTGACGGAAGAAGAGGTCCCCTGAAGGTAAGAGAATCCTTGGAGGATCAAACAATGGGTATGGCAAAGGCTGCCGCAAAACTGTTTGAGGAAAATTTGAAATATTCTAACGGCGAACCCGTAAAGGTTGTCATTGCTGATACCACCATCGGCCGTGTTGCAGAAGCTGCTGCATGTGCTGATAAATTCAAAAAGGAAGGGGTAGACATTACCCTGACCGTTACTCCCTGCTGGTGCTACGGTTCTGAAACCATGGATATGGACAAGAACACCATCAAAGGTGTATGGGGCTTTAACGGAACAGAACGTCCCGGTGCTGTATATTTGGCAGCAGTTTTGGCTTCTCATGCACAAAAAGGATTGCCAGCATTTGGTATTTACGGACATGATGTTCAGAATATCGACGAATGCGGTCAGATTCCTGCAGACGTTGAAGAAAAGCTGTTGCGGTTCGGCCGTGCGGCTGTTGCTGCTGCAACCATGAGAGGAAAATCTTACTTACAGATTGGTTCCATCTGCATGGGGATCGGCGGTTCTATCATTGACACTGCTTTTATCGAAGATTATTTCGGCATGAGAGTAGAGTCTGTTGACGAGGTAGAAGTGATCAGAAGAATGAGCGAGGGCATCTATGACGAAGCAGAATATCAGAAGGCTCTGGCTTGGGCAAAAGAAAAATGCAACATGGGCTTTGACAAAAACCCTGTTGAAATGCAGAAATCCGATGCTGAAAAAGAAGAACAGTTTGCATTTGTTGTAAAAATGGCTTGTATCATCAAGGATTTGATGAACGGTAACGAAAATCTGCCTGAAGGCTGCGAAGAAGAAAGAGTTGGCCACAATGCCATTGCAGCAGGTTTCCAGGGTCAGAGACAGTGGACAGACTTTTATCCCAACTGTGACTTCCCCGAAGCAATGCTCAACACTTCTTTTGACTGGAATGGTGCAAGAGAACCTTATATTTTGGCAACAGAAAATGACGTATTGAACAGCTTCTGTATGCTGTTTGGTAAGCTGTTAACCAACAGACCTCAGATGTTTGCTGACGTTAGAACTTACTGGAGCGGTGATGCTGTAAAGAGAGCAACCGGTTATGAAATCGAAGGCAAAGCAAAGGAAGCAGACGGATTTATCCATCTGATCAACTCCGGTGCTTGCTGTCTGGATGCTTGCGGTGAAGTCAAAGACGAAAACGGTAACGGCGTTATGAAACCCTGGTATGAAATGACCGAAGCGGATCAGGATGCTGTTATGGCTGCTACCACCTGGAACATGGCTGACCTTGGCTACTTCAGAGGCGGCGGATTCTCTTCCAGATTCTTAACCCGTGCTGAAATGCCTGCTACCATGATCAGACTGAACCTGGTAAAAGGATTGGGTCCGGTTCTCCAGATTGCAGAAGGTTGGACCATCAATCTGCCTGATGAAGTTTCTGATAAGATTTGGGCTCGTACCGACTACACCTGGCCTTGCACATGGTTTGCTCCCAGATGTACGGGAGAGGGTGCATTCAAGACCGCTTATGATGTAATGAATAACTGGGGTGCAAACCACGGTGCTATTTCTTACGGTCATATCGGTGCTGACCTGATTACCCTGTGCTCAATCCTCAGAATCCCTGTTTGCATGCACAACGTTCCCGAAGATAAAATCTTCAGACCTGCTGCATGGAATGCATTCGGTATGGATAAGGAAGGACAAGACTACAGAGCTTGTCAGACTTACGGACCTCTCTATAAATAATAGCTGTAAGGTGTCAGCGTAAGTTTTTTTCTGACAAACCCACAAACAGAAAACAACCGTTCGGAACGAATCAAGGTTCCGAACGGTTTTCTTTTTTATATTTTAGCGGAACAAAATACTGTTTACAACGGTATTCAGATATTCTTGTCTGCCGCTGCCCGGAAGAGAGGCGTTGCCCAGTTCATCCGCATAGGCTGCCAGTTCTTCCAGAGAGGTTTCTCCATTCCGTATTTTTTCACCGATGCCTTCAGAAAAGCTTGCATAACGGTCTTTAATAAATTGGTCAATTCGTCCGTCTTTTATCAGCTCTTCCGCCTTCAAAAGACCCAAAGCATAGGCATCCATTCCTAAAATCAAAGCATGAACCATATCCTCCGGAGTATAGCTTGCTCTGCGGTTTTTGGCATCAAAGTTAAATCCGCCTGTCAATCCTCCTGCTTTTAACACCTCGTACATACAAAGGGTCGTGTTGTACACATCAGAGGGAAATTCGTCGGTATCCCAACCCAAGAGATAATCTCCCTGGTTTGCATCAATGGAGCCTAACATACCGTTCATTGCAGAAATCCGCAGCTCATGCTGGAAGGTATGCCCTGCCAAAGTGGCATGGTTGGCTTCAATATTCATCTTGAAATCCTTGTCCAAACCGTATTGCCGTAAAAATCCGATAGCGGTTGCCGCATCAAAATCATACTGATGCTTCATAGGCTCCTTGGGCTTGGGTTCAATGTAAAAATCTCCTGTAAAGCCGATTTTTCGACCGTATTCTACTGCCATTTTCATAAGAGAGGCAATGTTTTCCTGTTCAAATTTTACATCGGTATTGAGAAGGGTTTCATAGCCTTCCCGACCGCCCCAGAATACATATCCTTTTCCGCCTAATTTCACAGTTAAATCCAATGCTTTTTTGGTTTGTGCTGCCGCAAAACAGAAAACCTCTGCAGAATTGGTGCTTCCCGCACCGTTCATAAAACGGGGATTGGAGAACATATTGGCAGTACCCCACAAACATTTGATTCCCGTTTTCTTCATTTTTTCCAGCATATAATCGGTGATTTCGTCTAATCGTTGATTGGTTTCTTTTATGTCCTCAGCTTCAGGAACCAAATCCACATCATGAAAACAAAAATATTCAATTCCCAGCTTTTCCATTAGTTCAAATCCGGCATCCACCTTTGCTTTTGCATGCTCCATAGTACCTTTTTCTGTACCGAAGGATTTGTCAGCCGTATCTCTTCCGAACATATCGGTGCCGGCAGCGCAAAGGGTGTGCCACCAAGCCATAGCAAAGGGCAAATGCTCCTTCATTTTTTTACCCATAACCATCTTTTCCGCATCATAGTAACGAAAGGCAAAGGGATTTTTCGTATCCCTTCCTTCGTATTTTACTTTGGATATAAAATCAAAATAACTCATTTTTTATTTTTCCTTTCCGAATATAATGGTTTTCTTTTCCCCTTTTTTCAAAAATACTTTTTGGAATCCGCACAAATTTTTGTGGGGAATGTATTCAAATTTTAAAACAGAATAAGCAGTGTCATACTCTCCCTGATTGGTGAGTACAACCGTATTTTCATCCTGCCAGTCTTCGGTAATTTCCGAATAGGTCAGACCGTAACCGAATTCATAAACAGGCGTTCCTTTGTAAAATTTATAAGTACGGTTTTCCATGGAATAATCTTCAAAATCAGGAAGATCATCCACACTTTTATAAAAGGTAACCGGTAATCTTCCGCTGGGAGATACCTTACCGAACAAAAGATCTGCCAGAGCATTTCCGCCCTCTGCCCCAACGAGGATCACGGAAAATGTTGATATTGGGTGACCAGAAGGTTAGTCCCTGATAAATTTGGGTATCTCCAAATTTCTTGTATTCATTGTATTTTGCTCTTGCCTCATCTGAAATAGCAACGGAAACCTGATTTAATAAGGTATCGTTAAAGCTTGCCGCCATACCGATTGCCTGAGGAAAAACGGTGGCACGGCCGTTGCGTGCAACTCCGTGCAGACATTCATTCCACCAATTGTAGGCAGGGATATTCAGCCGTTCAATGGCGTCGGCATCGTATTTCATCTGGGAAATTTTTTCTGCAAGAGTCATTTGAGACACCAGTGTTCTTGCACGTTGTTCAAAGGTTATAAATTCGCTCCTTTCTGCAAGTCTGCATATACAGATTTTAAGGACGGATACAGTTGTTTGAATAATTCATACCGTTTTTGATACCGTTTTGCAATTTCTGTTTTGGGAGAAATTACTTTTTTGATGGTAACATTGACACATTCCGACAAATTGTGATAGAGTTCCCCTGCTACCATGGCAAGTTTTGCCGCACCGTATCCCGGACCTTCCTCGGATGTGGGAACCTTCAATTCAATTTCCAGTACATTGGCAAGAATATTCAGCCACAAATCAGATTTTGCACCGCCGCCGCAAACCGTGGAGGAAGTAATAGAGATTCCAAGACTTTTTGCAATTTCCAGATTGTCCCGGATGGCAAAGGCAACTCCTTCTAAAACCGCCTGAAGCATATGGGTGCGGTTGGTATCAGACTGTAAGCCGATGAACATTCCTGTGGCATTGGTGTCGTTAATGGGGCTTCTTTCTCCCATAAGATAAGGAAGAAAGAATACATTGTTACGTCCCAACATATCCTCTGTAATATTCGCTTGTTCCGCCTGATAATCTTTTGTTTTTAAGATTTCTTCACAAAACCATTTATTACAGGATGCTGCAGAAAGAATGCATCCCATCAGATGATATCCTCCGTCTGCATGGCAAAAAGAGTGCAATGCATTGTTAGGGTCAACACCGAAGTGTTCAGATGAAATAAAGACAGTGCCGCTTGTTCCGAGAGAAATATTGCATTTCCCTTCTCCTACAGTTGCGGTGCCGATTGCTGCCGCAGCATTATCCCCTGCCCCTGCTGCTACCACAACTTGATCCGACAATCCCAATTCGTTTGCCACATCAGGTAACAGCGTACCGATTCGTTCATAGCTTTCAAAAAGGGTAGGCATTTGTTCTTTTTTCATATGACAAATTTTCAGCATTTCTTCCGACCAGCATTTGTTTTTCACGTCCAGAAGAAGCATCCCGGAGGCATCGGAAAAATCGGTAGAATGTACTCCTGTTAAGCGATAGTTGATATAATCTTTGGGGAGCATAATTTTTACTATTTTTTCAAAATTTTCTTTTTCCTGACGTTCCAGCCATAATAGTTTTGGGGCGGTAAAGCCTGCAAAGGCAATATTTGCTGTGTATTCTGACAAGGCTTCCTTTCCGATTTGATCATTCAGATAAGCGGTTTCTTTGTTCGTTCTTCCGTCATTCCAAAGGATGGCGGGACGAATCACCCTGTCCTCTTTGTCCAGTATGACAAGACCGTGCATCTGACCTGCCACACCAATGGCACGAATACGTTTCTTGTCAATTCCTCGGGTGAGTTCTTCCATTCCCGTGATAAAGGCATTCCACCAATCCTCAGGCAACTGTTCGCTCCAACCGGAATGAGGGAAAAAAACAGGATATTCCCGTGTTACGGAAGAATGAATGGTTCCTGTTTGATCTGTTAACAGCAATTTCAGGGAAGAGGTTCCCAAATCTGCACCAATGTAATAATCCATCAGCATCACCTCCGATTTTTAAATTCAGTATATCACATTTTTCTTGACAATTCTTGCAAAAAATAGTATAATAAGTGGACAGAATTTGACTTTTTGGAGGCTGTTATGTTTTACGAATTCAAACACCCCGGCTTATTTGAATATTTTTGCAAGGAAACAGGAACCGACTTCAATTATCCTCTTCATTTGCATCAATCCTTTGAGGTAATTGTGATTTTGCGGGGAAGTATGACGGTAACCATAGAACAAAACAGCTATGAAATCAGCCGGGGAGAGGGTGTGTTGATATTTCCTTATCAGTCCCACAGTCTTGAAAGCCGGAATTGTGATCATTTACTGCTTATTTTTTCCGGAGATTTAATAAAATCCTTTTCCACCTCAGTTTCTGACCAAATTCCTGAAAACAACCGTTTTTCTTTGACAGATTCTTTGATTGCTTCCTTGCAGGGCTTGGAGGAAAACAGCTCCAAATATCAAAAAAAGGGAATTCTTTATCTTCTTTGCAGTCTTTTTGAACAAAATGTCCGATATATCAATCGGGAAAAGGATAAAACAAATTTACTTCTTCGTATATTTTGGTTTGTGGAGCAAAATTACAAAAAAGCGTGTTCTCTGGAGAAGCTGGCACAGGAAATGAATTACGATTATTCCTATTTATCACGGTATATGAAAAAGAAGGTAGGGATTTCCTATCATAATTATGTCAATCAGTATCGCATCAGTAAGGCTTGTGTTTTGTTGAATGAAACGGACAACAAAATTTTACAATGTGCCATGGAATGCGGATATGATTCCCTGAGAAGCTTTAACCGTAATTTTTATGCAATTATGGGAGTCAGCCCCAAGGAGTATCGGATGCAAAAAAGAGGATGTTAGAATGTAAAATGTTTTATGAAAACTTCGCAAGTCATAGCAACTTTTCTGTGGTATCATAAAAGTATAGAATAAAAACAGCGGAAAAGGAGAGTTACTATGAATTATATCAATGAACAGCTTTGTTTTTTACGGTTTATCAGAAGCCATAAATTGTCTGCAGGAGAAATTGCCTTGTGGCATGCATTATTCGGTGCTTCCAACAGCCAAGGCTTGGGACATGACTTTTCTGTTTCAAACAAAGCATTACAAGTAGATTGCGGTTTGGGTGATACCCGTTTTAAAGAAGCAAAAAAGGGACTGGTTAATGCCGGTCTTTTAATTTGCCTTCCGACCAAGCCAAGAGCATTGGCAAAGTATCGTTTGGTTAGTTTAGAACAGCTCATGAATACCCTTTCAAACCCCAAAAATTTTTTGCCTGATTCAGAAACCGACCAAACCTATGACCAAATGTGCGACTCTTCCTGTGACTGTGAGAGCGACTATAAAAGCGACCGTAAAAGCGACCGCAAGAGCGACCCCTATATAAATAAAAAAGAAGAACAAGAACAAACACAAAAACAAGAACAAGAAAAAGAAGAAAAGAAAGAGGCTTACGGTGCTTTTCATAATGTCTTTCTTTCTTCCTCAGAGTATGATAAGCTTTTTTCTCTTTCTCCCAAACTGCCGGAATATATTCAAGGCCTCAGTCTATCTCTTCAAAGCAAAGGAGATTCCTGTCAGGATGGCTATCAGGAGTTGTTAAAAAAAGTAAAGGAAGAGAAAAGGAATTTTCGCCATACCGGTTGACAAAAGGAGCAAAATATGTTAATATAGTATTGAAAACTAGATAAGGAGGTTTTTGATATGAAGAAAAAGGAAACAAGCTGTCGAATCCAGACAATAGGAGAAGAAATTGCCAATTCCATTTCCCACGGCGTGGGTGCACTTCTCGGGATTGCGGCAATGGTTTTGTTGCTTGTTAAGGGAGAAGGAGGCCTGGCTCTTACTGCTGCGGCTTTATATGGCTCCTTTATGATTATTTTATATCTTTGCTCCTGTTTATATCATGCATTGGCAAGAACCAAGGCAAGAACAGTTTTTCGGATTTTTGACCACTGCTCTATCTTTCTTTTGATTTTAGGAAGCTATCTGCCCATTTCTTTGGTGTTAATCGGAGGCTGGAAGGGTTGGACCTTGTTTGGTATAAACGCGGCTTGTACCATTCTTGGAATTACCTTTAACTCCATAGACCTCCATCGGTGGGACAAGCTTTCTCAGGTTTTGTATCTTGTTATGGGTTGGTCTGTAGTGGCGGCAATCGGTTCCGTGATTCGGGCAGTTCCGCCTTCCGCTTTCATTTACCTGGTAGGTGGAGGTCTTGCCTATACCTTGGGTATTATATTTTATAAAAAGGGTAAAAAAATACACTACCTTCATTTTGTTTGGCATCTGTTTGTTTTGACAGGCAGTGTGTTGCATTTCTTTTTCTTTTATTTTTACTGTTACTGATTGTCATAAATACAAACAGTTTTTACCTTCCGGGCACATTTTCGACAAATTTTGCATAGTATAAAGATGTACCCGGAGGTGATACAAACATGAAAAATTATTATGAAACTACAATGGAATGCTGTCAAAGAAGGGTTTGTTGTGAATGGATTCCATTTATTGTTTTCTCTGTACTGTTTACCTTTGCATTGGGCTTGATTCTTGGTGCAATGGTATTGGCAGGAACCATTTTGGAAAACATGATTGCCTTTATTCTAGTGACAGTTCTTTTGTTCTTGCTTGCGGCAGTTTCTCTGGTAGTACAGCTTTGTATCTGTCGTAAGCGAAGAAGATGCGAATAAAGAAAGTAACCGCCCGAACCATAACGATTCGGGCGGTTTTCAATTTCATTTATAGTTTTTATTAGTCAACAAATCGATTGACCTGATAGGAAACAACATCTGTTTCGTTATCCCGTTCTGTTCCGATGTAAATCACCTTTTCTTCTGCACCGGGCAACAGCTGTGCAATGGTGCCGATGGGTTCTAAATAATCATCTGCCATAATCATAGTTTGTACCATACGGTCATCTCCGGCAGTAACAGTCAGAGTGTTTGCAAAATCAGCAGATGCACCGCCGTCAATTGTTTTTGTTTCTTTTTTAATCTGTACCGGCATTTTCACACCGCTTGCAGATATCATATATTCTGCGGTAATCATGGATACGGATAATTTGGAGCCTACCAGTTTATTGGTAACCGTGGTTTTTGCAGTTACTTCACCATCTGTCAGATTTCCTGTTGCGTTGTTTCCCTTATAATATACTACATTATTGGCAGTAAAGCAAGCTTTCGCACTGGGACGAACAAGCCGAACAGGAGCAGATTCCACGGTTTTTCCTATCGTTCCTTCTATATTTTTGGGAATGACACGGAACTTTATATATTTCCCCGCCATGTTGGCAGGAGGAGTGAGGCTTTTAGAGGTGCTTATAACAATGTAAGTTCCGTTTTTGGTATCACTAAACAACCATTCCCAAGAGGTTCCTTCTTCTTCTGTTGTACTATTGATAAAGCGATAATCGCCTGTTAAGGTCTGACCAACTTCTGCTTCAGAAACTTCCTTGTTTCCTGCCTTGATTGCTACATCATATGCAATGGGGTCGGGAGTTTCTTCATCCATAAAGAAATAGCCAAACCCAAAGGTGGTTTTCTCTCCGGAGGGTTTTACGGTGTAAGTAATGGTGTGCTCCCCGGGTTGAATACCCCATTTCAGCAAGGTTGCCACTGCCATCCAACCGGAATTATAGTAGTTTCCAAAGGATTGGGGTGGGGAGTTATCAAGCCTATACTGAACATCTGCACCGTTTTTTCCGCGTGCTGCATAAACACCGTAAGCGCGGCCTTTGAACTTCAAGGTAATGGTTGCATCTGCAGTTGTAGTAGTAGTGGAAGCACCTAAGGTTCCTACCAGAGTTTGAGTTGCCCATGTTCCGGTGTAAACCGCACCTGCCTGATCAAAACGAACCGCATTGGGTTTTCCGAATTCATATCCACTCATGGGAACTTCCTGCCAGGTCAGCTTTTTGAAATATTCCTTGGGGGAATCCTTGAATTGCTTCATGATATAATCGGTATATGCAGTATAGCCCTTATCACCGGGATGTGTGTTATCGTCTGGACAAGTCCAGGTTCCTGCTTTATCCTTATCCCAGATGATTTCGTTTCCTTCAATATCAACGCCGCCTGCAACATATTCGCACAGGTTAATAGAGCCGATTCCGTAATAATCTGCAACCTGCTGATGCACCTGAGCACTCTTAATATAGTTCTCAAAGCCGGTATCATCACGCCATGCTGCGGTATAAACGAAAATCACAACAGGCTGTTTGGGAAGATGAGCCAACTGACGGACAATTCCTTCCATGGTCTGGTGAACCAGATTGGGATTGCTGAGGCTTGTCCACATATCGTTTACTGCAAATTCCACAAATACAACGTCAGGCCCTTCCGTTCCGCAAGGAGCAACAACATCCTTATGCATACGGAACAACCCTAAATCTGAAGGAGTTCCGCCAACACCGGCATTGACTTCAATCACTTTTTTGTTGGGGTATTCCTTCTGGAAATACCGCTTGGTTAGCTGAGAGGACCATCTGGAATGCCCTGTTCCTGCGTTATCCTTATAGGTATAACCTCCGGAACCGCCGCTTCCTGCGGTGATAGACCCGCCAAGATAAGCAACATACAGATTTCCTGCTTCATTGTTCAGGTTATCCAATCCGTAGGTCTGCTTCTCGGGAAGCTTGGTGGTGTCTTTTGCAAAGACTGCGGGTGCCAGAAAAGTAACACACATTGCCGTTACCAAAGCCAGCAAAAGTACTTTTTTTACTGTTTTCATACTACATTCTCCTCTTCTTTTTTTATATTAACTTGTATCAAGTTAGTCAAAATCAGAACAGCACCTCTTTATTTTTCCAGTTCTATTGTATCATAAATTTCGCTATGAAGCAACTGGTTTTAAAAAAATTAAAATTCATCCGACGTTTCATCTATGGTTGTTTGCTCAGGCTGACCGTTTCGTGCCACCATTTCCAAATACTGCTGACGATTCATCAGCACCGCTCTTGGCTTACTGCCCTCAAAGGGTCCGACTACCCCTTGTTCTTCCAGTTGGTCTACCAATCTTGCGGCTCTTGCATATCCAAGGCGGAGCTTACGCTGTAACATGGAAGTAGAGGCTTGTTGCATTTCCACCACAATTTCCATGGCTTTTGGAAGCATGGGATCCCAAAGCTCTTCTTCCTCGTCTTCGCTGTCCTCTCCCTTTTTGCCCTTGGTTTCGGGAGCACGTTTGATAAATTCCATGGCTTCTTCGTTGTATTCTGCCTGACCGGAATTGTCTTTTACAAAGGTTACAACCGCATCTACCTCTTTATCGCTGACAAAAGCACCCTGTACACGGATTGGCTTGCTGACGCCGATGGGATAATAAAGCATATCACCACGTCCCAACAGCTTTTCCGCACCTGCTGAATCTAAAATGGTACGGGAGTCAATCTGAGAAGACACCGTAAAGGCAATACGGGAGGGAATATTTGCTTTGATGATACCCGTAATAACGTCTACGGAAGGACGCTGAGTTGCAATAACCAAATGCATCCCTGCAGCTCTTGCCATCTGAGCCAAACGGCAAATGGCATCTTCCACCTCATTGGGTGCAACCATCATCAAATCCGCCAACTCGTCAATAATAATGACGATTTGCTCCATGGGACGAAGGGTTTCTTCTTCCAATGCCAACTCATTATAGCCGTGAATATCACGAACAGAATTATCTGCAAACATTTTATACCGTCTGGTCATTTCGCTGACTGCCCAGTTAAGCGCATTTGCCGCTTTTTTCGGCTCTGTTACAACAGGAGATACCAAATGAGGGATTCCGTTATAAATTCCAAGCTCTACCACCTTAGGGTCAACCATCAAAAGCTTTACCTCATTGGGATTTGCTTTATAAAGAAGGCTGGTAATAATGGTATTGATACATACACTCTTACCCGACCCTGTAGCACCTGCAATGAGCAGATGGGGCATCTTTCCGATATCTGCAATGATGGTTTTTCCTGTAATATCCTTACCTAAAGCAAATGCGATTTTAGATTCACTGGAAGCAAATTCTGAGCTTTCCAGACAATTTCTCATCATAACCGATGAACGGGTTTTGTTGGGAACCTCAATTCCTACCGCACTTTTTCCCGGAACGGGGGCAATACGAATGCCGGAAACTCCCAGCTGTAATGCCAAATCATCAGCCAATCCCGTGATTTTACTCAGCTTTGTCCCCATTACTGCTTCGATTTCATAACGGGTAACGCTGGGGCCGGACTGAACATTAATCACCTTTGCAGTAACCCCGAAGCTTTTGAAGGTTTCAATCAGCTTTCCTGCGGTATCCTTCAGCTCCCGAACAAATTTTTCACTGTGACGGTCATCCTCTCCTTGCTTCAATAAGGTAACAGGAGGAATGATATATTCAATTTGCTCCTGAGACAGCTCTGCATCAAAGTGTTCATCTTCCGGTTCCTTTTCTGTTTCGGGCAAAGACATTTGCTTTTCTGTTTGAAATTCTTCATCAGGTAAATTAAAGATAGGAATATCAGGATCAAAGGGTGGTTCCTCCAATCCCTCCAAAATAGAAGGCTTTGGCTCCTTTGGTTGAGTTTTTTGTTTTTTTACAAGCTTTGTTACAGGGGCTTTTTCCTCCTGGGGAATCCGATCTGTTATTTGAGCAAATAGATTTTTAACCGCTGTAATCAAAGTTTGTTCAAAGATAATCAACGCTCCGATGACCAGTCCTGCCAAAAAGAACAGCGTCACGGCAAAATCACCCAAAAGACTGCTGATTGCATAGTAAAGCATTCCGCCGATGATACCGCCGCCTACTAAATCCAGTCCTTCTGTCCAAAAATCTCCGAGAGCAAAGCCTAACTCCCAGCTTCCGTGGTCAATCAGCTCAAACAGGGTACTGAACAAAAGAAGAATCCCGCCCAAGGCATAATATTTGATACGCTTTTTATTCTGACGGTGAACAAAAATTAAAATTGCCATTCCTGCAAAAAACACAGGAAACAGATAAGCACCTCTTCCCAATAATCCGCCGCATAATAAACGGAACCAATGACCGATCATTCCCACACAGTCAAAGTAAATTGCCGCACCTGACAATACCGCCACAACAACATTCAGAATCAAATTTAATTCGGTGCGGTAGGCAAACTGCTCTTTTTTTGCGGGTGCCGTTTCTCTCACCGATTTCGGCTGTTTTTTGGCAGGTGTTTTTGTTTTGGGAATGACTTTCCCTTTTTTCTTATCCGACATTTTAATCTTCTCCCTTCAGATAATTTCTTGCAAATTGCTCCAGCATTTTTGCTCCATACCAGATGCATTCTTCCTCTGCCGTAAATTCAGCAGAATGCAAAGGGGCATGTCCGCCGCTGCCCAAATGGAAGAGAACGCCCTTTGCCTCCATGGCAAAATAAGCAAAATCCTCGCCTCCCATAAAGGGTTCCTGTTCCAATTCCGCGTTTTCCTTTCCCAAAACCTCTTCTGCTGTTTGAAATAACAGCTTTGTCAAGGATGGGTCGTTGTACACGGGAGGATAGTATTTTCTAAAAATATATTCACATTTTGTTCCGTGTTTTTCACAAATATCCCTTGCAATGGTTCCGATTTTCTCTTCCAGTGCTTGTCTTAATTCGGGAGTAAAGGTTCTTACCGTCCCCGAAATTTTCACGCGGTCGGGGATGACGTTGTAGCAGGTTCCCCCCTCCAATTCACAGATGCTGATAACACAAAGCTCTTCCTTCAATGCAATGCTCAAATCTTGAATTGCCGTAACAATTTCTGCCGCTGCTGGAATGGGATTGACTGCCAGATGGGGATATCCGCCATGACCGCCCTTTCCCGTTACCGTAATGGAAATTTCATCGGGAGATGCATAATAATGCTCCGGCTTGCAAGCAATTTTTCCAACCTGGAGTCCCGGTTTTACATGGAGTGCCGCAGCTGCGGAAATTCCCTTTGCCGCACCTTCCAAAATCATGGGCTCTGCTCCTCCGTCTCCCTCCTCTGCCGGTTGGAACACAAACCGAACCCGTCCGTTTTTTGGAGGATTTTCCTTGAACAAAGCAATGCATCCAAGCAAGCAGGACATATGAATATCGTGCCCGCAGGCGTGCATCAAACCCTTTGTTTGGGAAGCAAAGGGTAAATTGGTATTTTCTTCTATAGGCAATGCATCCATATCTGCACGCAGTAAAATAACAGGGTCGCCCGTTCCCAATTCTGCTACAATTCCCGTTTTTGCAATTTGGGACTGAAAGGGAACTCCCCAATCTATTAATACATCACAAATGGTTTTGGCAGTTTGAACTTCTTCAAATTCCAATTCCGGATATTGATGCAATTGTCTTCTGATGGGTATTATTTTTTCCAACAACGTATTTTTTTCCAATAAAATACACCTCTTCATAATATAGTATACCATAGAAAGAGGTGTTTGTAAAATGAAGTTTTGATTACAAAAATTTCCCTAACAGTAACAGCAATGCCGCACCGGGTAACCCTAAAAAGCCTGTGAGTAAAACACTAAACAAATTAATTCCTACTGTAACTCCAATCATATTTGACATAAAATTACATCCGATTAAAACGGAAATTCCCGCCAGACTGTTGATAAAAAGACGGAATAATAACCGAATAGGTTTTAAAAACAATCGGATTGCTAAAAAGAGAAGTAAAATGCATGCAATGATAACAGCCGGTTCCTTCATATCGATCCCCCCTGTGCTACTGTATGTGACCAAAAAGAAAAAAATGATGAAATTTTAAAAAAGTACTTGACATTTCCGTAAATTTGTATTATAATATCCTAGTAACTTAAATATGCCGCTGTGATGGAATTGGCAGACGTAGCGGACTCAAAATCCGCCGGTAGCGATACCGTGCCGGTTCGACTCCGGCCAGCGGCACCAAAAAACCTGTACACAAGAGTGTGCAGGTTTTATTATGTTATGATAAGTTTTAAAGCGGGGAAAAAGTAAAGAAAGGGAAAGAACAGGAGTCGAACCGTGAGACGGCTTGGAGCGTGAAGAAAACGATTCATAATCGTTTTTAGCGAACAAGGTGTGCAGACGGGCACCGTGAGCGAAGCGGAACGGTCGGCAAACAGAAAAGACGCAAAGCGGCTGTTCCGGCCAGCGGCACCAAAAAACCTGTACACAAGAGTGTGCAGGTTTTGTTATGTTATGATAAGTTTTAAAGCGGGGGAAAAAGCAAAGAATGGAAAAACAATCCCTCAATCTTCCAAAAACGCTTTATAAGCAAGATATGCCATATAAACATCCGCTTTTGCGGCAATTTCAAAAGGAGCATGCATGGAAAGAAGAGGAACACCGCAATCAATGGTGTCAATATCCAAGTTTGCAACGAATTGTGCTACCGTTCCGCCGCCGCCCTCATCAACTTTTCCAAGCTCTGCTATTTGCCATACGATACCGTGTTTATCAAACAGTCTGCGAATTTTGCTGACCAGCTCGGCAGAGGCATCAGAAGAACCGCTTTTTCCTCTTGCTCCTGTATATTTTGCAAGCATAATACCGCCATTTAATACAGCCGCATTGTTCTTTTCCTGAACAGTAGGATAATTGGGGTCGTTTGCGGCACCTACATCTGCAGAAAGACAAGTACTGTGAGTCATGCAAAGCCGTAAAGATGCCCCTGTTTTATCGCACATTTCTCCTAAAATATGTTCAAAGAAACGGGATTGCATTCCGGTATTTCCCATACTGCCGATTTCTTCTTTGTCCACCAGCATACAAACGGCGGTCTTTTTGGGATTTTGGCAATCGCAAACAGCACGAAGGGCAGTGAAACTACATACCCTGTCATCATGGCCGTAAGCTGCAATCATGCTTCTGTCAAATCCCACATCTCTTGCACCGTAAGCAGGAACCACTTCCAGCTCTGCGCTGATAAAGTCCTTTTCGCAAATGCCGTAGGAATCGTTCAGAATTTTTAATACATTCAGCTTCACCCGTTCTTTTGCTTCCTTATCTTCATAAGGAATACTGCCTACCAACAGATTCAAGCTTTCTCCTGTAATTCCCTGGGCTAATTTTTTGCCCATTTGCTCGGTTGCCAGATGAGGAAGCAGGTCGGTAATGTAGAACACCGGATCTTCAGGCTTGTCACCGATAGAAATGTCTACCCTTGTTCCGTCTGCCAGATATACTACGCCGTACAGTGCCAGGGGAATGGTAGGCCATTGGTATTTTTTAATTCCGCCGTAATAATGGGTTTTGAAAAGTGCCAGAGACATATCTTCATACAAAGGATTGGGTTTTAAATCAAGTCTTGGTGCATCCACGTGAGCCGCAACCAGATTGATGCCTTCGTTTAAGGATTCTGTTCCCATGACTGCCAGAAAAATTCCCTTGCCGCGGTTTAAGGTATAAACTTTGTCCCCGGGCTTTAATTCGGATGCTTCCTCCAGCAAGGAAAAGCCTGCCTTTTGAGCAATGGAAATGGCAGTTTCCACACTCAGTCGTTCTGTTTTGGAACTGTCTAAGAAAGACTTATACTCTTCGGAAAACGCAAAGATTTCCTTTTGTTGATTGCGAAAATCTGTATCATACACAGTTTCTCTTTGATAAAATACTTTATCCTGTAATTCCTGAGTTGTCATATGATATCACTCCTTGTAAAATATAATTTGCTATTTCACGGATGGATTTTGTTCCGTCATTACAAACGGCAACATCCGTTAGAGATTCATATTCTTGGTCTGAGGGCTGTGCCTCAATTCTTTTTACCGCTGCCTCGTAAGATAAACCGTCTCTTTTCATGATTCGCTCCATTCGAAGCTCCTTTGGTGCGGTAATCCATACCGTTTTATCGCAAAGCTGATGAAGTCCTGCCTGATGAAGGACTGCTGCATCAATGATTGCGGTTTTATCACAGCATTCCAGTCTTTTTTTGATTTGCCTTGTAATTTCCGGATGAGTAATGGCGTTTAATTTTTTCAGTTCCTCTGAATCGGAAAATACAATACTTGCCAATGCACCGCGGTTTAGTGCTCCATCCTCGGTAAAAACTCCTTCCCCAAACGTGTTTCGAATGGTTTCTAATACAGGGGAACCCGACTCTGTGAGAGAACGGGCGATGCGGTCTGCATCAATGATTTCTGCTCCCAATTCTGCCAGACAGGCAGAAATTGTGGATTTTCCGCTTCCGCTTCCGCCGCAAAGTCCTATGACCTTCATTTGTATCACCTACTTTGTTTCAAATAAGCTGTTTCCTTGCTTCATTTCTACTGTAAGAGGCAGAGAGAAGGTCACGGCTTGCTCCATTTCCTCCTGTAAAATAGTTCCTACAGCTTCCGCTTCTTCTATAGGTACTTCCAACACTAATTCGTCGTGAATCTGCATGGTGATAAAGGCGTTGAAATTACCTTCTTTCAGTTTCTTTGACACCCGAACCATAGCCAGCTTCATAATATCTGCTGCAGTACCTTGAATGGGAGCATTCATAGCGGCACGTTCTCCAAAGGATCGGGTGATAAAATTTCCTGCCATGATTTCAGGAATATATCTCCGACGGCCAAAGGCGGTTTCCACATAGCCGTATTCTTTGGCAAATTCAATGGTTTTATCCATAAATTCGGTGATGCCGTGATAGGTGGATTTATAACGCTGAATAAATTCTCCTGCTTCTTTTTTGGTTACGCCAATATTGCGGGATAGGCTGAAATCACTAATGCCGTACACAATACCGAAATTCACCGCCTTTGCATAGCTTCTGATTTCGGGCGTTACCATTTCTGCAGGTAACCCAAATATGGCGGCGGCAGTTTGGGTGTGGATATCTTCTCCCTCCAAAAAGGCTTTTGTCATGGCTTCGTCCTTTGCCATATGAGCTAAAATCCGCAGTTCAATCTGAGAATAATCTGCATCCAACAATACTTTTCCCTTTGGTGCAGTAAACAGCTTTCTCAGCTCCCGCCCCTGTTCCTGACGGATGGGCAGATTTTGAAGATTGGGTTCGCTGCTGCTTAGTCTTCCTGTTTGGGTGACAGCTTGGTTGTAATTGCTGTGCAACCGTCCGTCTTCTGCCACAAGAGGAATCATTCCGTCAAGGTAGGTGGACTTTAATTTTGCCAGTTGACGATATTGGAGCAAAAGAGGAATGACGGGATGACGGTCATACAGCTTTTCTAAGGTTTCCGCATTGGTGGACGGTCCCGTTTTGTTTTTCTTATAGACAGGAAGCTTTAAATGCTCAAATAACACTTGTGCCAATTGCTTGGTGGAATTGATATTAAATTCCATTCCTGCCGACTGATAAATTTCCTGCTCTAACTGCTGTAGGGAAAGACCGTATTCTTCGGATAATTCGGATAGTCGCTCTTTATCTACATAAACCCCTTTTTCTTCCATATCGGCTAATACAAAAGCAAGAGGCAACTCCATTTCCTCGTACAATTGTTTTTGACCGTGTTCCTCCAAAAGGCGGGTTAATTCTTTTTTTGCCAGAGCAAGTCCCAATGCACCCGGCTTTCCCTGACCGTATCGGGACATCACTTTTTCCGGGGATAGGGGCAAATCCGATTGGTTGATGACATATGCGGCAAGCATAACATCGAAAACAATATATTTAGGGTCAATCCCTAAACTTCTCATCTTGATTAAGTCTGTTTTGATGTCATATCCCCATTTTTCAATATCATCCCGTTCAAAAAATTCCTTTTGTAAGGAGTCGGGACAAGAATAACAATGGTCACCGTCAGAAAATTCCAACCCATCATCGGTTTGCCAATAAGCATAGCTTCCCGACTTTAAGGACGAAACCGTAATAACAGCTTGCTCTTCCGGTTCCTGCTTCAGACCCAAACGGCTGATGATACTGTCCAATTCCAATTGTTTTAAAATGGAAAACAATTCTTCTGAATTTGTTTGCTGATGACAGAAAGCATCCAATGAAAATTCCAAAGGTACCTTACGATCAATGGTAGCAAGATAGCGGCTGTCAAAAGCGGCTTGTCTGTCACTCTCTAATTTTTCCCTCATTTTTGGCTTAATAGAGGGGTGATCCAGTTGTTCATAAATGGCTTCCAAAGAACCAAATGTGTGGATTAGGGTCGTAGCTCCTTTTTCACCGATTCCTGCGACGCCGGGAATATTGTCCGAGGTGTCTCCCATAATTGCCTTTAAATCAATAAACTGAGTGGGTGTCATTCCGTAAAGCTCATTCATTTTTTCGGGGGTAATATCTTCTTCTGTTGTCTTGCCCATGGCGGTACGGATAAGCTTTACGGTGGTATAGGGTCCTACCAGCTGTAAATCATCCTTATCTCCCGAAACGATAACACAAGCAATTTGTTCCTCTTCGCATTTTTGAGAAACGGTGCCGATAATATCGTCTGCTTCATATCCTTCCAGGGAAAGAACAGGAATCCCCATGGCTCTCAAAATTTCTTTGGTTGGCTCTAATTGTGCGGCTAACTCGTCAGGCATTCCTTTTCGCTGTGCTTTATACTGTTCTGAAAATTTGTGGCGAAAGGTGGGAGCCTTTAAATCAAAGGCGGCACAAATGCCATCAGGCTGTTCCTGTCCCATATATTTTAACAGCATATTGAAAAAGCCGTAAATGGCATTGGTGGGCTGACCCTGACTGTTGGTCAGCATCCGAATCCCATAAAAGGCACGGTTTAAAATACTGTTTGCATCTAATACCATAATTTTTTTCATAGGTAATTTCCTCCCTTCCTTCTATTATATCCTAAATCAGACGAAAAAAAAAGGGGTAAATGAAAATTTTTTCAAATTTCTGTTAAAATTTAGGGGATAGAATATGATTGACTTTTTTTGCCGTCTGTGATATACTGGTAAAAAGGATTTTTCTGAAAGGATGATGAGAATGAAATACCAAACACATGAATGTATTACCAAGCTTGAAACACCGGTAATGACTCCTCATACCACCTCTGCTCCCGGAGTCGCATTGACCTTTAACGCAGGGGTTGCAAAATGGAAGGGTCGTTATGTGATGATGTTCCGTAATGACTACGGTGATTATGAAAACGAAATTATCCGTCCCGGTGTGACCGATTTAAGAGTGGCTTACAGCGATGACGGCATCCATTGGGAGCCTCAGCCGGAGCCTGTTATGGAGGAACTGAAAAACGAGGATATTATCCGTGCCTATGACCCCAGAATCACGGTGATTGAAGATAAGGCGTATGTTTGCTTTGCTGTAGACAGTCAGCACGGAGTTCGGGGCGGGATTGCCGTAACGGAGGATTTTGAGCATTTTGAAGTATTGAGTCTTTCCGTACCGGACAACCGTAATATGGTGCTGTTTCCCGAAAAAATCAATGGAAATTATGTAAGACTGGAACGGCCTATGCCGGTTGACGGCAGAGGTTGGCTGACTCCTGGGATGGATGTGTGGATGTCAGAATCTCCCGATTTGGTATTTTGGGGCAAATCCAAAATGGTACTGGGAACCGAGGATGTTCCCTTTGCCAACAGCAAAATCGGGCCTGCGGCACCTCCCATTAAAACAGAACAGGGTTGGTTGACGCTGTTCCATGCAGTAGATGTTGACCCTACCTTGGGCAAAAACGGTTGGGAACCAAAGTGGCAGAAGATTTATTCCACCGGCATTATGCTGTTGGATTTGAAGGATCCTTCCAAGGTATTGGGAATGTACGACAAGCCCTTGATTTATCCTGAAAATCATTGGGAAACCAAGGAAGGCTTCCGTCAGAATGTGCTGTTCCCCGGCGGAATGGTATTAGAGCCTGACGGAGAAGTCAAGATGTACTACGGTGCATCAGACACCTTTGAATGCCTGGCAACGGCAAAAGTTGATGATTTGCTGAAATTGGTAACAAAATAAAAACAGGGGAGCGTCCGAAATGAAGTGACGCTCCTTTTTATTGTATTGCTTCCAAAATGCTTTGGGCAGAGGTTCCTGACGGGCGTAGGATACGTTTCAGATGATACAATTCTTCTGTTGACCCTGTGGAAAGGTGATTGACTCCTTCATTGCAGGTTACCGCAACCAAAAAACCCAATTCCTTTAACACGTCCACCGATTCGGGACTGACAATTCCAAAGGGATAAGCAAAAGCACGGGGAACATATCCTGTTTCCTTTTGAAATTGATCCTGCAATTGTTTTAAATCTTTGGACAGAGCAAAATGATATTGCCACAAGGTTTCTGTCTTTTGCTTACTGCTACCCTGACGGGTTGCGGAAAAGCTGTGCATTTCGTAGGTGTGGTTTTGCAGCTCCATGATGCCCCTTTTTTTCATGTCACGGCAATGCTGCCAGGTAACATGAGAATAGTTGGTATTTTCTTCCCCTGATTTGCTGTAATCATCCGTATATTTTCCGATGATGAACAGCACTCCCTTCATTTCATATTGTTCCAATAATTGTTCGGCATACACAAAATTGCTGTAATATCCGTCATCAAAGGTGAGCATAATGGGTTTTTCGGGAAGAGGGGTATTGTGATAAACAAATTGAATAACATCCTCTGCCGTTACCGTTTCATAGCCCTGTTCTTTTAAGTAAATCAAGTCTTGCTCCAGCTCTTTGGGACCAATGACATACTTTCCCCAACGGGAGGAATCTTTTAAAATATGGTGATACATGAGAATGGGCAGCTCCACCTCTTTTTGCTCGGAAAAAGTGGTTTTGACAGGGCGGTACAGGAAAATTCCGCCTGTTACAATGAGAATCCCGACTAAAATAATAGCAAGTAAAGAATGCAGCTTGATGGTCCAAAACATTTTCATTTCTCCTATTTATCGTTGATAATCAATACATTTTCTTTCTCCTTTAATGGTTTCCCCTCTAAAGAAGGTTCGTAAAAGGGAAGACTGCGGAAATAGTCCAAAGAAGCAGGATCCTGATACACCTCTGAACAATTTTGTTTTAAAAATCCGGTAATTTGATAACAGTCAATCCAGATTTCACTGACCGCTTCCTTTTGAGATTCATCAAAAATCAGTTGCATTCCCCAGTGAAGATGAGGGACGTTAATATTATTGACATTTTCTTTGATGCTGTAGCCTGTCATACCCAAATATCCAATCACTTCTCCTGCGGTAACCACATCTCCCTCTTTTAGCTGATAATGATAGGGATGATTTTTCCTCATATGAGCATAGTAATAGTATCGTTTTTGGTCAAAACTGCGGATTCCTACCCGCCAACCGCCGTACTGATTCCAGCCCAATGCCTCCACCACACCGCTTTCAATGGCGACAATGGGAGTGCCGATGCTTCCCAAAAGGTCATGCCCCAGATGCTTTCGGTTAAAGCCGTAATTTCGACCTGTTCCAAAATCGTCGTAATGAGAAAAGCTGTATCCTTTGGCAATGGGACAAAATGCTTTGAGTCCAAACTTTTCTTCTCCGTTTAAGGTATACTCTCCTAAAAATCCTCCTAATACTGCGGAATATGCTTCATAATAGTAATCGTAATATTTTGTTTGTTCAGGAGAGATTTGTTCTCTCGGCGGAACTCCCTCCAATGCAGCTTGTGCAATTTTATTGAAATCCTCTTGACGATACTTTTTAAAATCCCCGCCGTAAAGCACAGCCGCCCGTGAAAGAAGGGCAATCCAATCCAATTCCCGATGTTGGATTTCCCAATCTGCGGCACATTGCATGGCTTCTGCTGTGACGGTAAAATCCACCCAATTGATAAAATCTTTGGCGACAGGAATTGCCTGATGGGATTTCATTCCCAAACCCAGTCCGCAAAGGAGAAGTATTCCAAAAAAGAGTGCTTTTTTCAAGTTTTTCACCTCTTTTTAATGTATGCGGTGAAATTTTGTTTAGCACACAAAAAAGGGGGTGTAGCAAAATGCACACACCACACAAGGCAAAAAAT
>JAZQHN010000105.1:0-15237 GCA_045540615.1 Clostridia bacterium | reverse complement strand
TTTTTTATTTTTAATTATATAAGAAGAAACTCCAAAGAGCGACCCTAAGTGCGACCGAAAGTCCGACCGAAAGTCCGACTCTATGAGCAACCCTATGAGCGACGTTATGTGCGATACCATAAGCGATACCTGTAATGGAATCCTTCTTCCCCCGAGCAACAAAAAAAGGTGAGAACCTGTGACAGATTCTCTCCTAAACTTTTTGATTCGTAATTTTAGCCTTCTTCTGCGGCGGTGTCAACCAAAACGGTAACATCAGGATGTAATTGAAGGAGTGATGCAGGGTTGTTTGTGGTAATGCCCTGTTCAAACAAACGGTGAACAATCTCATGCTTTTTCTTACCTGTTACCAGTACAATGATTTTCTTTGCGCTGAAAATGGTTCTCATACCCATGGTAAGTGCTGCGGTGGGAACCTGATCGGCAGACTCAAAAAACCGTGCATTTGCCTGAATGGTAGACTCGGTTAAGCCTGTTTTATGAGTTCCTGCAACCAATTCGCTGTCAGGTTCATTAAATCCGATATGGCCATTTTCGCCCAATCCTAAAATCTGCAAATCAACGCCGCCGTAAGCTTCTAACAATTCATCATACCGCTTACATTCTGCATCAGGGTCTTTTGCTTCCCCGTTGGGAATAAAACAACACTCGGGACGGATGTTGATATGCTTGAACAAATTCTCCTTCATAAAATAAGCATAGCTCTGATCATCCGTTTTCTGAATGGGATAATATTCATCCAGATTAAATGCGGTGATTTTGGAAAAATCCAGATTTCTCTGAGCCAATTCCTTGTAAAGACCCAAAGGTGTGGAGCCTGTCGCCAAACCTAAAATACTGTCAGGCTTGCTTTCTATCTGTTTTTGCACCATGTCTGCGGCAAAGGATGCCAGGGATAGGTCCGATTCAAATACTACTTTCTTCATTATAAATTCCGCCTTTCTTTTTCTTTATTTTATCACAAAAGCAAAAATCTCTGCTTTTGCGTATAAAATTCAAATTTTTAAAAAATTCATTTTTTGTTCATAAATTAGTCATAATTTTATTTTATAATAAACTTGTACTTAACAGTACAGGTTGTCAAATGTGTCCCCCAACACGTTTGACTGTAAGCCGATTTAAGGGTCGGCTTATGTTTTCCCCTCATAAAATAGGCAATCAGGGCAGTCATCCCCAAAGGCTGCCTTGTTTGTCGTAATCCAAGGCTATTTTATTCCGGCTCCATTGATTTTTTTCACACTTTTTTCCAGCTTCACCCGTGGAAGCATGAGTTCACATCCGCACCCTTTACAACATATTTTAAAATCTGCACCAACCCGAAGGGTTTCCCAGGTCACACTTCCGCAAGGATGCTTTTTCTTTAACTCCAGAGTATCTCCTACACAAATTTGCAAGGGCATAATTTGAGATCCCTCCTTTGTCTTTTTATTACCTTATACTATTATACCCAAAATTTCCTTTTTTTGCAAGTGTTTCCGGAAAAAACATAAAAATTTAGTGATTCCCTAAGAAGCAGAAAAAGATTTGGAATAGAAAAACCGCTTGGAAAATATCAAATTCCCCAAGCGATTCCCTTACTTTTTTATTTATTTCACTTCGCCAAAGTCGATAACCTGACCTTTTTCAGCAGATTCAAATGCCGCTTCCATCACCCGCATTACTCTCTGAATCTGAGCATGGGTAACCAGCTGAGGTTCCGCTCCGTCCATTGCCTTGCAGAAATTACGATAGAAATCATGAACATCAGATTCCGGTCTTGCAATATCATATTCATCCACCGTAACACTATCACGGGGAGCCATGGTTTTGGTGATTCCCGCTGCAGTCTGAACCGGCATAACATCACTTTCATGCCAATGCTTGCATTTTACCACATGGCATTGCTGACGCCAATCGGTAATCATAGCCGTACCCTTTTCGCATTGCAGATAGAATCTGGGCATTGCAATAAAGTTATAGGTACCCACCTCTACATAAGCGGTAGAGCCGCTTTCAAAGGTAATGGTCAGCTTAAAGCCGTCATCCACTTCATCATTGGTAATGTTGGTGGTGATACAGTAAATGGATTTGATTTTTTCATCAATCATCTGGAGAATCTGGTCAATCAGATGCACACCCCAGTCCAAAATCATACCGCCGCCATGCTCCTTTTCGCATCTCCAGTCACTGGGGATACCGCGGGAACCGTGAACTCTGGATTCAATGTTAATGACCTTACCCAGCTCACCGCCTTTGATTAACCCCTTCATTGCCAGAAAGTCAACATCCCAACGTCTGTTGTGATGAACGGTAAACAGCTTGTCACAACGCAAGGACGCATCTACCATTTCCTGAACCGCTTCGCTGGACATTTCAACAGGCTTTTCGCAGATAACATGCTTTCCTGCTTCCAGAGAACGAATGACCAAATCTTTATGTAAATCATTGGGAACTGCGATAACAACTGCATCTACCGCTTCGTCTGCCAAAACGGCATCCATGGAATCGTACACGAAAATTCCCTTTTCCCGAGCCATTTCGTTACGAACCTCGCGAATATCATAAATCCCTGCCAATTCAACTACATCACTTTTCAATGCATGGTCAGCATGCCATCCGCCCTGACCACCGTATCCTACTACAGCAATTTTCTTTTTCATGTCAAAACGCACCTTTCGGTTTTAATTTTCTACCCTTATTATAACGAATTCTTCTCATTTTGTAAAGTCTTTTCGGGGATTTTTTCTAAAATTTGTATTTCTTTTATATTACATTTTGTTTCATTCCGTTCTGTTGTTACTTTTTACCATACGGAATGATCAAAAAAGACACTGTAAAAAAGTCCAGAATGCAAAAAGGTTGAAAACTTTTCATAAAAGATAGCTACAAGTTGAAAATAATAAACTGAATGTAGAAAAATCCCATAGAAATGGGATTTTTCTTTGTTTTACAACCTTTTTGCTACGAAAAAACATCGCCTCTCGTCGTATCTATATACGACTTCGGGTAACCAAAAGCAAGAAAAACACTTGCTTTTGCTCAATTTTTCCGTTCTAAACATTTTTTTCTATTCCCCACAAAAAAGTGTTATCATAAATTTACAGTCCACTTTTTGCTATTTTACAATCTCCGCAAGGTCTTGTTCCTTGATTGCAAATACCTCTGCCAAAATATCTGCTCTTTTAAACCATTTTTCATGTTCCTCGATGCTGTGGGCATCGGTACCGAAGATAAATTTGCAGCCTGCTTTTTTTGCCAGTCTGATTATTTTTGCATAAGGCAAAGAGGCAATTTCTTCAGCATCGTAGATTTCTACAGGTGTTCCGTTGAATATGTTTCGGAAGCATGATGTATTGATTTCAACAGCAATTTCTTTTTCTGCTGTTTTTTCAAACAACCGAAGATAGCGGTCATCTGAAATCATATCATATAAAAGATTTCTATCATAAGGTGTGCCTATGGCGACAAAGGGATGTGCCATAGAGCCGATATAACGGCTGACATTACAGTTAATAATATCTTCATAGGCGGCATACATGCCTTCCGCCGTTTTTTGGGGATTGGCAAGCTCTTCTTTGGTCAGAAAATGGTGGGTATGACTGCTTGCGACGGTAATAAAATCAAATTTTTCTGCCGTTTCTTCAGAAAGAATCAATCCCCCTGCCAAAGGCTGATATTCTACCTCACAGCCAAAATACACTTGAAAGGGGACATCCCCCTCTTTTTCAATCTCTTCTTTGATTTTTGCAAGATAGGGGTAGTCGTACTGAGCAATCCACTCATTTTCAGGCTCAGCCTTGGAGCAATCCCAAAAATGGTCGGTAAAAGCAATTTTTTTCAAATCCGTCTGACGGAATCGTTCAAAATAATTTTTTATGGTTGCACTCTCGTCAGCGCAAAAAGAAACTGTTGTATGCAAATGAAAATCGTGTTGAATATGCATCTTTTTCCTTCCTTTATTGCCCCAACCAACGGTCAGAGGTTTCTTCCACCGCTTTTCCTTCCTTCAAAGACGCAGGAAGATTTAAAATTCTCTGATTTTTAGAACCGCGGAACAGAAGCGCCAGGCTTCGTTGCTCCAGTAAAAAGGGTCCGTCAATCAATACGTCACAAAGGGAAAGCAATTCTTGAACGTCCTCATCTTCCATTTCCATCAATTGTTCAAAGGTGTAGCCTGAATAAATGGCAATATCCAATCCTCCCTCCCGCACCATACGGCAAAGGGGAATCAGCTCTTTTGCCTGACAAATGGGCTCTCCACCGCTTAATGTTATCCCTGAAAGCATGGGATTTTTTAAGATTTCCTCACCAATTTCTTTCGGGTCACGCAAAGACCCACCCTCAAAGGGGTGAGTCTGAGGATTGTGACAGCCGGGACAATGGTGCGGGCATCCTTGCACAAATAAGGTATACCGTAATCCGGGACCGTCGGTGATAGAATCATTCACCGACCCTGCCACACGGATTTTATTCTCACACATGATGCTTAACCCGATCGGCTTCTTCTGCACGTTTTGCATCGTTAAACCGATCTAAGGTACCTACCAAATATCCTGTAATACGGCGGATTCTGTTAAAGGGAACATCTCCTTCTTTCCGTCCGCACTTAGGACATTCATCATCAATCACGCCTCTGTAACCGCAAACGGGGTCGCTGTCTACAGGATGATTGATAGAACCGTAACCAACGCCTGCTTCCTTCATGGTACGAACTACCTTTTCAAAGGCTTCTAAGTTGTTGGCAGTATTTCCGTCCAATTCCACATAAGTGATGTGACCTGCATTGGTCAATGCATGGTAGGGTGCTTCAATATTAATTTTGTCAAATGCACTGATTAAGTGATAGACAGGAACATGGAAGCTGTTGGTGTAATATTCGCGGTCGGTAACACCGGGAATTTCCCCGAATTTCTTTCTGTCCATCCGAATGAATCTGCCGGACAATCCTTCCGCAGGAGTTGCAAGCAGGGTAAAGTTCATCTGTTTTTCCTGGCTTAAGCGATCTAAATAGTCACGCATAAAGCCTACAATTTCCAACCCTAAAATACGGGATTCTTCCGATTCGCCATGGTGCTTTCCTGTTAATGCTACCAATGCTTCTGCCAAACCGATAAAGCCAACGGATAAAGTACCGTGCTTTAAGATTTCACCGATTTCTTCATCGGGAGAAATGGTATCAGAGTTAATCCAAACCCCTTGTCCCATAAGGAAGGGGAAATTATGCATCTTCTTTTTGGCAACGATCAGATAACGATCCATCAACTGTTTGGTAACCAAATCCAATTTCCGTTCCAATTCTTCAAAGAACCATTCCAGACTGCGATTGCTCTTAATGGCAATTCTGGGCAAGTTAATGGAGGTAAAGCTTAAGTTTCCGCGACCGAAGGTAATTTCATTTTCCGGATCATGAACGTTACCGATAACACGGGTTCTGCAGCCCATATAGGAAATTTCCGTTTCCGGTCTGCCCGGTTTGTAGTATTTTAAATTGTAGGGTGCGTCAATAAAGGAGAAGTTGGGGAACAATCTCTTTGCACTGACACGGCATGCCAAACGGAACAAGTCATAGTTGGGATCTTCCGGATTGTAGTTCACACCCTCTTTTACCTTGAAGATATGAATGGGGAAGATGGCAGTTTCGCCAAAACCAAGTCCCGCTTCTGTTGCCAGAAGAACATTTTTAATAATCATTCTTCCTTCGGGAGAGGTATCTGTTCCGTAATTAATGGAAGAGAAGGGAGTTTGTGCACCTGCACGGCTGTGCATGGTGTTTAAGTTATGCACCAGTGCTTCCATCGCCTGATAGGTTGCTTTATCCGTTTCTTCCAACGCGCTCTTTTCTGCAAAAGCATGAACCTTTTTCAGAAGGTCTTTTCCTAAAATAGGCTCGAATACTTCCTGTTCTTTCTTATGATATTTAAAATCCTCCATGCTCAAGCGAGGATACAGACCCGTTTCCTTTTCAATTCCCTGAATCAGCTCTTTCCATTCTTCCTCCGGTTTTTCCACATCAGACAGGAGAACGGCTGCCTTTACAAAGTTTGCAGCATACAGTTTTTTATAGGTTTTTTCTACACCCTTTGCCAGACCGTAATCAAAGTTGGGAATACTCTGACCGCCGTGCTGGTCATTTTGGTTGGACTGAATGGCAATACAAGCCAAAGCTGCATAGCTTCGGATATCGTTGGGTTCACGAAGATAACCGTGACCGGTGGAAAAACCGCCTTCAAACAGCCTGGAAATATCGATCTGACAGCAAGTGGTTGTCAGTGTATAAAAATCAAAGTCATGAATATGGATGTCGCCTTCCCGATGAGCCTTACTTTGTTCCGGAGGAAGAATACACTTTTCGTAATAATCCTTCGCACCTTCCGAACCGTATTTTAACATGGTTCCCATTGCGGTGTCCCCGTCGATATTGGCATTGTCACGCTTCATATCGCTTGCCTTTGCATCAGCAAAGGTGATTTCATCGTACACACGCATCAGTTTGGTATTCATTTCACGGTTGCGGCTTCTTTCTGCACGATACAAGATGTATTTTTTAGACACAAACGCATAACCGTTTTCCATTAAAACAGTTTCAACCGTATCCTGAATATTTTCAATTCCGGGAGTTGCACCTGTGAACTGAGCCTGGAGCTTTTGTTCTACCAGCTCTGCAATCCGTCTGCTTTCCTGCGGATTATTCCGTCCGCAGGCCTGCATTGCCTTATCAATGGCTTTTTCTATTTTCGCGATATCATAAGGAACCTCGCGACCGTCCCTCTTTACAATTGTTTGAAACATCCTTCAAGACCTCTTTCTTTTCATTTTCCTACTCACTATATCTTGTGTGCATTAAAAGTTTACCACACAATATCTTCCGTGTCAAGAGGTTTTTATCATGTAATCAAATTGTAATCTTTCTATCATATTTTCGTCATTTCTTGCTGCCAATCAGATGTTTGATTGCCTTGATTGTTAAGGTTATTTCCTCATGAGTGGTAAACATACCGGCTGAAATCCGTACCAATCCTTCCTTCACGGTACCCAAGGTCTTGTGTGCCAGGGGAGCACAATGAAACCCTCCCCGAGCAGCAATCCCATATCCTTCCCACAGCAAATGACAAAAGGAGGCACTGTCCGTACCGTCCACAGAAAATGCAGTAATACTGCTCACTCTCTCCCTCTGAGAAGGATACAGCCGAACTCCATCCATTTGCGTTAATTCATATTGGAGCTCCTCCATCAGTTCCTGTTCGTGCCGAAACACAGAAGCAATTGTTTTTTCCCTGATTCTTTTGATTCCGTGATGCAAGCCCCAAAGTCCGGGAGCAAATAATGTTCCGCTTTCAAACCGATCGGGAAGAAAATCGGGCTGTTCCGATTCCAGAGAATGACTGCCTGTTCCTCCTTCTATAAAAGGCTGCAGCAAAACTTCCTCGCCGATACACAACCCTCCTGTTCCCTGAGGACCATACAACCCCTTATGTCCTGCAAAGGCAATCATGGAACAAGGAGTCAAGCTTAGAGGTAACACTCCGCCGCTTTGTGCCCCGTCAATCAAGCAAAAGATTCCTTTTTCCCGTGCCAGCTCCTGAATTTCTTCAACAGGGCTGATACTGCCGCACACATTAGACATATGATTGATCACAATTAATTTTGTTTTTGGTGTCATCACCCTCTTGATTGCTTCAATATTGACGATTCCCTTGGCATCTGCCTGTGCTACGGAATAAGTGATTATCCCTCGATTCATTAAACCGTGAATCGGACGGAATACAGAATTATGCTCCATTGAACCGATGACAGCATGATCCCCTTTTGATAAACATCCCTTGATTGCTAAATTCAACGCCTCTGTTGTATTTTTGGTAAATACAACCTGTTCGGGAGAGGGAACACAAAACAGCTTTGCAACCTCCTCCCTGCAAAGATACACACAATTTGCTGCTTCCTCAGAAAGGCTGTATCCTCCCCGTCCCGGGTTTCCTCCATACCGTTTCATTCCTTCCATGACTGCTTCATATACCTCATCCGGCTTGGGATAGGTTGTTGCACTGTTATCCAAATAAATCATTTTATCAACTCCTTTCAAATAATCTATTCCTCTGAGGTTGTCTTTATTCGATATCATAACGGAGACAGCATGTTCATATAATGAAAGAAAAAGGGGGAATACCGATGAAACGTAGTATGATATTATTGATTACCTGTATCTGTTTGTTGATTGCTGCTGTCAGTTTACCTGCAGACTGGTTTTTGTGGAACAATCTTCCCAAGCATTGGGCTGAGGAGGAAATCAATCAACTTGAGGAGATGGGAATCCCCTTTCCTTTTCCAAAAGGCAGTTGGGATGAGTCTATTACCAGAGGAGAGTTTTGTTTTCTCTTGGTCAGCGGGTTTCAGACAGAACAAGGAGAAGGCTCCTTCTTTTCGGATGTTCCCGAAACACATCCCTATTGTTCAGCCATATATACTGCCTGTCAAAACGGCTTTGTTGCAAAAGGAGAGCTGTTTCGGCCTGATGATTCACTTACAAGAAAAGAACTGCTTTTGATTTGTAACAATCTCATTCCTCTGACCGATCAAACAGAGCTGAAGCAAATGGCAAGCGATGTGGAAGAAACATTACAAAATATGGTATCGGGAGCGGTACAGATAGAGCTGTTTCATTTGTATGAAAACAATACATTCCGACCGGAGGAACCCGTCAGCAAGGCAGCGGCAGCATCGGTCATTTATCGGATTCTCAAAATGGAGCAAAACGGAGCCTCTGTCCAAAGAGCATTGTTGTTGGATTACCTCCATGCCTTTGCACAAGGAACAGACGCCACCCACCTATGCACCGAAACAGAAGCAGAATTTCAGCATTACCGTACCCAATCGGTCTTACCTTATTTTCAAAAGAAGGAAATCAGAAAAAATGTAAAGGATTTGGTTTTGACTCTCTCAAAGGAAGGCGGTAACGCTTCCTTTTTACTTTGCTACCCTGACGGAAAAGAAATGAAAGGTGAAATCCAATTTTTTATCAAAGAAACACCGGAGGGAATCCGTATTTCTGATACTGTTTTCCAACGAAAGCACTCTGAACCCATTCGATTGGTATGGGAATATGCCTCCCGTCCCGACATGGAATATTTCAATCAGAACAAAGCAAATGTGGTATCTCCAACCTGGTTTAAATTAATCAACGAAAAGGAAATTGAAGTGTTGCCACGTGACAGCGAAATTACGGAAAATCTCTATTTGTCCGATTATTACAGTCAATCCTTCTATCAGGAGGCAAAGAAGAGAAATCAACAAATCTGGGGACTTTGCTCCAACGGCTTTGTTCCTGAACAAACAAGACAAGTGCTGACCGACGAAGCCTTGCGGAAAAAACTAATCGAAATCCTATTTACAAAAGCAACCGAGTATCATTTGGACGGCATCAATCTTGATTTCGAAAATATGTATGAGGAGGATAAGGATATTTTCTCCCGATTTGTAAAAGAATGCAGTTTATATGCAAAAGAATGCGGTTTGTTTTTATCGGCAGATGTGACGAAAATAGAAGAAAACAGCAGTTTTTATTCCATGTGCTATGACCGAGAGGCTTTAAGCAAATGCACCGATTATCTGATGCTTATGGCATACGACCAGCATCCCAGGGGAAGTGCAGTTCCCGGTCCCATTGCCGCACTTGACTGGACAGAGGATGCTTTAGCAGGTGTCTTAGAACAAGTACCTGCCTCCAAGCTTGTGTTGGGCATTCCCTTTTATACAAGAATATGGGAAACCAAGGAGGGAGCCGTTCAAAATGCTCCCGCCGCTTCCATGGCAGAAATTGAGGAGCTTCTCGCTGAACAAAATCTGACCCCTCAATGGAAGGAACAGGAAAAGCTTCATTACACCGAATATGAAAAGGATAGCAGCCTTTTTCAAGTTTGGATCGAGGATCAGTCGTCTTGTTCTGCACGCATTGATTTAATTGAACAATACCGGTTAGCAGGAATTGCTTGCTGGAGCGGAGGATACGAAACACCTAAAATCTGGAATCTTATTGAAAAAAGGTTAAAATAACCCCATGACAACCGCAAAATTCCCCCCTTTACAAACTTGGAAATTTATTATAAAATAAAAGTAACAAGTAAAATATAAGGAGGAATACTGATGAGTCATTCTTATGAAATTGCAAAAGAACGGTATGCAGCTCTTGGCGTAGATACCGAAGCAGTATTAGAAAAACTGCAAAAATTACCCGTTTCCCTTCATTGCTGGCAAGGAGATGACGTAGGAGGCTTTGACAGAGTAGGAGATTTGACCGGCGGAATTCAGGTAACAGGAAATTATCCCGGCAAGGCGAACACGCCCCAACAGCTCCGTCAGGACTTGGAAGAAGCTCTTCGTTTGCTTCCCGGTACCTATAAGGTAAACCTTCATGCAAGCTATTGCGAGCTGAACGGTGAAGCGGTAGACCGTGATAAGCTGGAACCCAAGCATTTTGAAAATTGGGTGAACTGGGCAAAGGAACAGAACATCGGTTTGGACTTTAACCCCACCTATTTTTCTCATCCCAAAAGTGATGACGGCTTCACCTTAAGCCACCGGGATGAATCCATTCGTAAATTCTGGGTAGAGCACGGAAAAGCTTGCCGTAACATTGGAGAATATTTTGGAAAAGAGCTGGGTCAGACCTGTGTGATTAATTTCTGGATTCCCGACGGTTATAAGGATATTCCCGCCGACCGTGTAGCACCCCGTGCAAGATTAAAGAAATCCTTGGATGAAATTTTCGAACGTCAGATTGACCCCAAATACGTTCAGGATGCAGTAGAAAGCAAGGTATTTGGAATCGGTTCTGAAAGCTATGTGGTAGGTTCTCATGAATTTTATTTGGGATACGCTGTTGCCAACAACAAGGTTCTGACTCTGGACAATGGTCATTTCCATCCCACAGAAGGAATTGCAGACAAGATTTCTTCCGTTCTGCAGTTTACGGATAAGCTGTTGCTTCACGTCAGCCGTCCTGTTCGTTGGGATAGTGACCATGTGGTTCTCTTTAATGACGATACCATGGCAATTGCACAAGAACTGATTCGCAACAACCTGATTGACCGTACCTATGTTGCTCTGGATTTCTTTGACGGCAGCATCAACAGAATTGCTGCTTGGGTCATCGGTGCAAGAAATACTCAGAAAGCATTACTGTATGCTATGCTGGAACCCTACTCTACCCTGCAGCAGGCAGAAGCAGACGGAGATTATACCACCCGCCTGGCAATTCAGGAAGAAATGAAGTTCATGCCTTACCAGGCTGTCTGGGATGAATATTGCAGACGGAACAACACTCCCGTAGGCTTAAATTGGCTGACAGAAGTGAAAAACTACGAAAAAAATATTATCGCAAGCAGATAAAACGGAAATGAAAAACGGGAAGCTCTCCTCTGAGCTTCCCGTCTTCTTATCTTATTTTTTATTCCTGTGTTGCTTTCCAAGCATCATACTGATTCTGGATTTCTTCTCTTACCTTTTCTTCTCCTGCCATTTTACGTTTTTCGGTGTATTTCGCAAAAACATCTTCAATGGGTTCTTCACCGTAGTTTAACTGAGAGTCATATTCTGTACTAATGGATGCTAAGTTGGTCAACTCGGTTTCAACACTGTCACGAACAAATGCAAAGCCGTTATTGGGGTCAATCTTTGCCTTTGCGTTTTCTGCAATGGTTTCTTCCCAAACGGTGTCTTCATAGTTGGGCAGAATGTAAGCCAAGAACTGATTCCCAATCAGATATTCGGGAACATAGTATGCACCGTCTTCGCGAAGGATTCTGTTTTCGTTTTCAGGATGTTTGGAAGTAGCACTGATCGCGGTCATGGTGGATTGAACAGCACCTCTGCTGATGGTTCCTTCATTCAAAGCGACATTGACAACTTCATAACCGTTGCTGTTTTTGAACATATGAATGTTCCTCCCTTTAGAATATTCGGAGAATTCCTCCGTAATCACTATTATACGAGAAATCTTTTCTGTTGAAAAGGGGTTTGGGGAGAAAAAAATTTTTTGTTTATATATTACAATGATTTCCGTTTTTTTGTACAAAATTACAGGATAAGATTGGCTGTTTAAATTGTGAGTCAAAGGAAATCCTATATTTAGGGTGATAAAAAATGTCGATTATCAGCGGATTGTTTTATGAAGAACAGGAACTGGAACGGGCGTTGGATTTGCTGGAGCAAGCAGGATTTTCTCAGCTTTTTGTCTCCTCTTATCAAAAACCTCCCATTCCTGTTCCGGGCGGTTTTTTGGTTTCCTCTCTTCAACGGGAACCAAACAGCGAAAGTAATTTCGGAAGTAATCCGGGATTGCCGTTACCCTTTTTTCGTCCTGTTCCGGAGTATGCCAATCGCCTGACTGTTCAGGTAAAGCAAGAAGAAAAAAATCAGGCGGTGAATTTGCTGAAAAGAACAAAGGCAAAACAAATCAAATTGCATTAACAAGACGGGAAATTACGAAGGCTGAACGATTAATTTCGTTCAGCCTTTCAGCGTGTCGATAAGTTTATCGACACGCTGAGCAGTTGCACAATAGATAACGTTGTACAACTGCTCTCTTTATGGGTACACCTCATATTTCCCCGTCATTTTTCTGTTCACAAAAAAGGCATCCTTTACAAAACGTCACCTTTTCCTGAAACACATTTAAAATCGTATTAATGAGTTCTTTATTGGTAATTTCTTGTTTTTTGTGAATCCTGATCTTTTCGGGAGACAGAGTAATCAAATGGCTGAGCAAACGATCCTCCCGACTGAGAGCATCAAAGGAGTTTTTCAAATCTTCCAAAACAACAGCTTGAAATTCCTTGTCATACAAGCCGTATTCTCCCGAGTCTGTCATCTTCAAATTCACGCAATCCAAAAGGCTGGGCTGAATCTGAACAAGAGAATGTAACATTCCGATAAATTCCCGATACTCCCGTTCCATCAGATAATCCTCTGCCGCTTTATCCACCGTATGCTCCAGCTCACGGCAATAATCCTCCATACGAAACCGCAAAAATCCTTCGGGATTGAGCAAAGGGCTGTGCTCCAAAAATCGGTTGAGCCGTTTGGAAAGCAGTTCCTTCCATTTGTTCTTTTTTTGATAGCTTTCGGCAATGAGATAAATTTCCTTTTGTTCTGCCTCTGTAAAATAAAAATATCGTTTTTTTACCAGCTTTTTTAAAAGACAAGGTTCATAATGACCAATGATTCCCTCTGCAAGCAGAGTACAAAGCTGGTTTCTTTCACATTCCTGTATCGTCACATCTGCAAAACGGCAATTTCCTTTTCGGTAAACCGTTGCAGAAGATAAAAAATTCCATTCCTCCGCCCCCTCGGACGGTATTCCGATGGATACAACCAATCCTTCACTTCCCTTCCGGGGAAATACTTCCTCCAAAATCAAACAGCTGTCCCGGACTCCTTAATAGGATTGCCCCATACTTTTCAAAAAATGCAAGAAAAACATCGGGAAATTCCGATCCGCAGACTGCAAACCGATTTTTTCCAATTTTTGCAACACATCCCCCAATCAATCCATGGTTACATCCGGGGAGTAAAATGGATTCAGGAGACAAGTACAAACAATCAAAGCCTTGACGTTCCGCTGTTTTTGCAATGCTTTGATCGGAGGTAATCAAGGCATTTTCTCCCACACTAACCACCGAACAGGCGGCATATCCTTGGGAAACGTTGGAAATCTGCATTCCGCTTTTTTCCAAATAAGTCCGAATCACGGGATCCAATGCCTTTTCCAGACAAAAGACAGTATTTCCTACCTTCGCTACATTATATGCAACCCGTGACGGGTAGTGCCCGTCCGACACCGTCTTTCCTCCCACAATCTCAATTTCAGTCCCCCGAAATGCTTCTTTGTAATAGTCCAAAAACAAAGGATTGACAATGACCGTATGCTCATTCGGTGCAAAGCATTGCAAATCCGCATGATACCGTTCGGCAAGAGGATAATTTGTTTGTTCTTTTGTGAAAATTAAGGAAAATCCCTCATTCTCCAACAGCCGTAAAAAGGAGGCGGGAGCTTGAGGAGAAATCATCATATGCTTCATAATCTCCTCCAAAAAGGGCACCGAAAAGGTGCCCTTCGTGTGTTATTCTACCGTAATGGCATCAGCCTCTGTCAAGGGCATCATATCCTTCCACAAGAAGGTTTTTATCACATCGCCCGATTCCACGGAACAGGAAAGAGTAATATCCACCGCCGTGTCATTTTTTGCTTCCAGGTCAACCTTTTTCCGGGCGGTTCCCTTCAGCTTGCCGTCCTTATCATAAACAGAGGTATACACGGTACAAGCCACATTCTCATCCGTATTATTTCCTGCAACGGAATTAATCACCCATTTTCCATCCACTTGGCTATAATTCAACAGCTTGCTATAGTACTCTGTTTCACTGACAAGAACCAACTCTGAAGAAATATTTAATTTAGTTTTTGTAGCAGTAGATTTTCCTGTTTGGGTATCAACAGCCAACAAATAAATCGCATCATTGTCATCAAAGATTTCTCCGGGTTTTACCTTGGTTTCACCACTTAATGAAAGTTCCTTCATGTTCTCCTGTCCTTGCACCAGATACACCTTTACATGCTCGTTCCCATTAAAATCTATTCCTGCATTGATACTAACTTCAACCTCGTTGTCTTTTTCAATATGAATTTCTTCGGACAACAAATCATAATGCATTCCCTCATGGGTCATAGTTAAAAATGTAAGAATCGCTGTTTTTTCCGAGGTAGAATTGGTATTCCCTATGGTCCCGTTTAATCGGGTGCTGTTATAGTGTATTGTCGGCGTTCCATCTAATCCCAAATATCCAAAAATAAAATATCCCCCGGTTCTAATTTCTTTCCATTGGTCTGCTGAACCGGTATAATAGATATCTGTTGATTCGTCACAAAAAAGGAATGCCTGAGCCCCTATGTCAGTCACACTGCTGGGAATTATAACTTCTGTTAGGTTACCGCAGACAAATGCCGAAGACCCAAGGGTTTTTATCCCATGACAAAGTGTAGCTTTTGCTAATTTTCCACATAAGTAAAATGCACCTGTATCTATCATTGTTACACTGCCCGGAATTACAATTTCTGTTATACCGGAACAGTAAGCAAATGCATGACTTCCTATCATTGTCACACTATTTGGTATTATAATGGATTCTAATGAGTGACAACCATTTAATAGGTCTAGACTAATTGATTTTAATTTACTTGGTAATTTAATTGATTTCAAATTGAAA
>JAZQHN010000104.1:0-4873 GCA_045540615.1 Clostridia bacterium | reverse complement strand
ACAGGTCATAATAATCCCTGTTCCGATAATGAGAATCAGCATGGGAATCCCCCATACCACTCCATTGATTGCACCATTAATTTTAGCAATCATTTCAACCATAATACTTCCTCCTAATAAAAAAATAGCAAAACGAAAAAGCATCGCTTCTGCAATGCTCTCCAAGACAAAATCAACCCTTATGGGTTTTCCGCATCTGTCCTTTTGCCTGAGAGATTAGCATATTGCCTTGCACCTTCGGCACCCGAATCAATCGGGATTCTCCAGATTCACCATCCGTTTACAGTCCTTCCTCCCGCCTGAGAGGAACCTGAGAGTGTTACTCCTTCGGAAAGGCATCTGCCTAATTTCCTGCAAACTTCATCTGATTCATATTTTGTTTTCAGTTATCATCATATCACATTTTTTTCCATTCGTCAACATTTTTCTGCAATTTTTTAAAAACAAAAATTTTTGTACTATAAAAATCAAAAATATAACAATGGGATATTGACCGAAACGAACATTTCGTGTTTTAAATTGAAGAAGGAACTACAGATATTTATAGTTCCTTCTTATAACGTTATTCTGTTTCCTCTTCATAAACCATGGTAGAAGTATGTTCTTCAAAGGTTTCGGTAAAGATATGACTGCCGTCTTGTTTTTCCTCATCTGTGTGATAATAAAAATATTCATGTCGTTCCGGAAGGAGTGCTCCTTTAATAGATTCAATTCCGGGGTTACAAATAGGCCCTGCAGGCATACCGGGATTTTGATAAGTATTATAAGGAGAATCCACCTCCAAGTGTTCGTACAATACTTCTTTGATATCATAAAGCCCATCAGAGCATGCATATACCACTGAAGCATCAATCTGCAAGGGCATTTCCTCTTCAATCCGATTGTAAATAACTCCGGCAATAATAGGGCGTTCCTCATCCAAACGAGACTCCCGTTCTACCAATGCCGCAACCGTCATAATATCATAAAAAGAACGATCAGACGGAATATTTTTTAAGTTTTGGTAATGCTTGTCAAATTCCGCAAGCATAGTATCGATCAGAATATAAGCATCGGTATCTTCGTCAAAAGAATAGGTTTCAGGATATAAAAAGCCTTGAAGCTTGTACTTATAAGGAGCATCTTCCGGAATTTCCTTAATAAATTCATAAGAGAATTTTTCATGTTCCAATACCTGATAAAATTCTTCTTCGGTACAAATTTCATTTTCCACCGCTTTGGCACAAATCTGCTCTACCGAATATCCTTCCGGCACCACAAAAGAAAAACTCTCCTTCTGTGCTCCTTGGGTTGCTAAAATCAGCACCACATCTTCCATACACATTCCTGTATCCAGTATAAATTCTCCGTATTGTAAGGAATCATAGCCGGATGCAGCAACCTTGCGCTTGAATACAAATTCAGAGTCAATTACATTGGCTTTTTTCAAGGCCTTTGCCATGTCTTTTAAGGTACTTCCCTCAGGAATGGTTACGGTTACCTGTTGCTTTTCCTCTGAAGTACTGTCATAATACTCTGTCAGCATCATCACACTCTTAAACAACAGAATCAGCAAAATCAATACACCGATACCAATCAGCCAAATCCATTTTTTCTTCATTCTTTTTCCTCCGTTTGTTTTTATTTTCAGGCATTTTCTGCCAATTTCAGTCTTACAGCAATTCTTTTCTCAGCTGTTCTCCTGTTTTAGAACTGAGGTAAGCAGGAGGTACATCCAACACCGTTTTGCAACCTGACATTCCTTCTTGATTCATTCTATATGCCGCACGGGCATAAGCCACCAAAACAGATGCAGTAAATTCAGGATTGGAATCCAGTTTCAGACTATATTCAATCAAATGCTGATGTTCCAGATTCTTTCCTGTTCTGCCGCTTCTGATCACAAAACCACCGTGAGGGATTCCACTGTGTTTTTCATCTAATTCCTGTTGAGAAATAAAATGAACGGTGGTATCATAATCGGCAAAATAATTAGGCATCGTTTTTATTTCCTGTTCAATTCGATTTAAATCTGCACCTTCTTCCGCCACTACATAGCACTCTCTCAAATGCTTTTCACGGGTAGTTAATTCCGGATTTTCTCCCTTTCTTACCGCTTCCAACGCAGCTTCAACAGGAACAGTATATTGTTTGGCATCACAAACTCCCTCTATTCTGCGGATGGCATCGGAATGTCCTTGGCTAACGCCCTTGCCCCAAAAGGTATAATCCTTACCATCAGACAAAATGGCTCCTCCGTATAAACGGTTCAAAGAAAACATTCCCGGGTCCCATCCAACGGAAATCATGGCAATTTTTCCGCTTTTCTTTGCCGCCTCATTCACCTTTTCAAAATGCTCCGGTATTTTAGCATGGGTATCAAAGCTGTCTACTACATTAAAAAGCTCTGCCATAGCAGGAGTTTGAGCGGGAAGGTCTGTTGCACTTCCACCGCACAAAATCATAACATCAATTTCCCCTTTCATCTCTGCTGCTTTTTGAACAGGATAAACAGGTACCCCCTCTGTAATAATCGAAACTGTTTCAGGGGATCGACGGGTAAATACCCCAACCAATTCCATATCACTATTTTGAGCAATGGCACATTCCACGCCTCTGCCCAGGTTTCCGTATCCAAAAATTGCTACCTTCATGTAAAACACTCCTTTTTAATCCAAAGAAAAATCCTCCGCTGAAAACTGCTTTTTCTTTCTTATAGGCAGTCTCCGTGGTTTCAATTTCAAATAATTCATTTCAAATTTCTTACAACAATATCCGGTTGTTACCGGTCCTTCAAACTTACATAAAACATGTCCGGTCAAAGGAAGATTACGTCCGTTATTACACAACACACATTTTGGTTCGTATTCCCTCATACTATCCTCCGTCACAAATTCTCTTACTGATGCATACCATAAGAAAAGAAAGAGAGGTGTAACTAATGTCCCCTTTTATTGTTTCCTTACTGCTTTTGGCTGTCATGGCGGGAATTGTCCTTCTGTTTTTATACCGTCCTGTTCCGTCAAACAATTTGTATGCCGTATTTGATACATCGGAAGACCCGGCTTTGTTCGAGCACGAAATTCGTTTGGGAATTTCATGTGCGGTTGAAATGAACGCTGTTCCCGTACTCCTTCTTAGCCCTCAGCATCCTGCTGAGTTGGATGACATTCTCGCCCTAATTCAGAAAGAAACTCCCCTTTCCGTTCTGGACGCGGAAATTTTCCAAAATGTAGTGTGAATATTTCACACTACATTAAATTTCTGAACAAGCCTACCACCTTACCCAAAATAATCGCTTCTTTTACAAGAATAGGCTCCATAGTATCATTTTCAGGTTGCAGACGAATATAATCCTTTTCCCGATAGAAGGTTTTTACCGTTGCTTCTTCTTCAATCAAAGCCACAACCGTATCCCCATTTTTTGCATCAGGCTGACGGCTGACAATAATCAAGTCGCCATCATAAATTCCCACATTGATCATACTTTCGCCCTTTACGCGAAGAACAAACAATTCTTTATTTTTTGCAAAATCAAAGCTGAGAGGAAGATACCCCTCCACCTGCTCCTGTGCTAAAATGGGCATTCCTGCTGCAACACGACCCACAATGGGAACTTCCATATATTTTTCATCTTCTGTTACCTTGGTTTCCGCTTCCGGCTCCGATTTCGGGTTTACCACCCTCATGGCTCTGGTTTTTAATGCTGCACGGTCAAGATAACCCTTCTTTTCCAATCGCTCCAAATATCCGTGAACCGTTGCGGTGGAGGTAAGTCCTACTGCCGTTCCGATTTCCCGAACTGAAGGAGGATAACCGTTTTCGCGGGTAAATTGGTCAATAAAGCTGAGTACTTTTTTCTGTTTTTCCGTTAATGCCATAGCATGTCACTCCTTTACATAATACCAGTATACCACACTTTTCCCAAAAAGTCAAACTATTGTTCGCATTTTATTGCACTTCAGGAATTTTCAGCATACTGTATACTTGAGTGAAGGTAGCATCCATATAAGGCATCACAAAAATGGTTCCGATTCCGCAACACATTGCACCCACAATGAGCCAACCAATAAAGGATAAATCCAATACAAACAACTTCCACTTATGACCCTTTGTCATTTGACTGCTCATTCTCATTGCCTCTTTGGGAGAAATCCCGGGATGCTCTGCCACAATCCAGGATACAAATTGATATTCGTAATATTTCACAATTCCGGGAACCAGCAATAACAATGACCACAATGCCACATACAGTTTTGGCAGAAAAACAGCAATGATTGTTTTTTTATAATACTCCTTCTGAAACCCTGAACCTATCAGAGAAATAGGTGCACGACCATACATTCCTGCCAGATAAAATCTGCGGACTCCTACCTCCAAAGGACCATAAACAAAAATATCAATTAACAAAGAGGTGGAAAAGCCCAAAAGTGCAACCACCACGATAAAAGTATTCCAAAAAGCTGAATCGGTAAACTGTTCCGAATTTAAACCAACACTTGCACTGCCACCAAGCAACAGCAACAAAAAACTTGCCAGTACATATGAAAAGTACTGCTGTTTGATTTGCTCATTTCCCAACTTCTTTACTTCTGCTCTTGTCCAGTTCATTTCACACCATCCTTTTCAAACTGTTTTTGAATCACATCTGCCAGATGACAGCCCATTAATACATGCCCCTCTGTGGAAGGATGAATTTTATCAATCATGACATAAGAGGGATCAGGTTGATACTGCTCCCGCCCTACCAGAATACAGTTTTTTTGTTGAATGTCCTCGTGCATTTTATGTACTGTTTCTACCAATGCTTGATACTTTTCAGGCTGTCCTGCCGCCTGATTGGGCATAGGCGGCTCCAGTAAAAATACATATTGACCGGGATGCTTTCGATAAT
>JAZQHN010000103.1:0-3123 GCA_045540615.1 Clostridia bacterium | reverse complement strand
TCTTTCTCACCTGCAAAATTAGAAATTGTAATGTAATCTCTCACAGGAGAAGTATGATGATATTTTTCCATTACCGGACCGCCGATACAACTTCCGGTACATGCAGACATTTCAATAAAGCACTTATGAAGAGTACCATTTTCAATATCACGAAGTGCTGCAACGCAATTTTCAATTCCGTCCAAAGCCAAATAAGCATAGTTAGGATTTTTCTTTGTCATGGTTTTTAAAATTCCACCGGTAGTAGGAAAAAACCTTGCTCTGCTTTCGGGACATTCTTCTATTTCTTGCTTCAACTCAATTTTTTCCGCATTCAACCACTCAGTCAGTTCTTCAAAGGTCAACACTGCGTCGGTAATTCCTTCATAGTGTTCCGCTTCATCCTTTTTTGCGACACAAGGACCGATAAACACCGTTTTTGCATTAGGAAATCTCTTCTTAATGTCCATACAATGAGCCTGCATGGGAGATACTATATCTGCTAAAAATTCCAATTCTTTGGGAAAATATTTCTGTATCAGTAAGTTAATAGAATGACAACAAGAAGAAATAATGATATCCTTTTCCTCCCGTTCTAACATCTTTTCATATTCATTTTTCACAATGGTAGCGCCAATTGCAGTTTCCTCCACCTCGTAAAAGCCAAGTTTCTGAAGCGCTTCACGCATAGCTTTTATTCCTACACCCTTGTAATTTGCTGCAAAAGAAGGGGCAAGGCTGACCACAACCAGTTCTCCGCTTTGAATCATCACCTTAACCTTTTCCGTTTCGTCAACAATTTGTTTTGCATTCTGAGGACATACCACAAAGCACTGACCGCACAAAATACATTCATTTCCAATAATATGTGCCTGATTTCCGGAAAAACGGATTGCCTTCACAGGGCAATGGCGAATACATTTATAACAATTTTTACAGTTTGATTTTTTTAACGTCAGGCAATTGGGCATCTTCCTCTACTCCTTTCCGATTACTGACAAAATTTTATCATTGAAAAATTCCTTGAAATTTTCTCGGGTAATTCCTACATGAATTTCATCATCCACCTGAATAGTTACCCCAATCCGATTACATTTTCCAATACAAAAGCTTCCTGCAAGAGTCACATCATCCTCCAAATGATTTTCTTCCACGGCTTTTGTCATCATCTCCACAATTTCAGGAGATCCTTTCAAATGGCAGGAACTACCAACACAAATTTGAACTAACATTATCTCACACCTTTGCTGCTACTTCTTTTTCAAAAAAATCAACTACTGTTTCCGGAGTGACAGAATAAAATTCTTCATCCACCATCACACATACTCCTTGCTGACACTTTCCCAGACAAAAGGTCCCTCCTAATTCTACCTGATCACCCAAATTCTTTTGAGCAATCATAGTTTGAATTTGATCGACTACCTGCCTAGATCCTTTAATATGACAAGAACTTCCGATACATACTGTTATTTTCATTTACTTTCATCCTTCCTGATTTTTATTCCTCTGTTTTGTTCGTTAATATTTTAACACATTTTTCGCATTCTGTCAATACTTAAATTGTTTCAATGGTTGAGCAAAAAACAAATTATGCTGCAAACAAAATAAATCCAATGGTATTAATAGAAAAATTTGCAAACATATGAATCAACCAAGACAAATAAATCGTTTCTTTTTTGTCATCAAACCAATTAAATATTAAGCCTCCTGCAAAAAGCCCCAACAAAGAAATAAGAATAACAGGAACACCAAACCAACCAATCATCATAGCAATATGATAAAGAGCAAAAATCAAACTGCTGAAAAGAGAAGCAAGTCGTTTAGGGAACTCTTTTTTCAATGTTAAAAATGCAAATCCTCGGAAGAAAAACTCCTCCAGAAAAGAGTTAACAAAAGAAATATAAATTGCTACCCAAAGAAAGTTCCCTTGATTCACACCTGTCGTCTCATTCAAGCTACCGGTGAGTGCAGAAAAATCAAAAACTGTTCTGACGGAAAAATAAGCTCCTAAAATGACAAAATAAATAACGATTCCCAATCCTAACGCATGAAGAATTCCTTTTTTATCTCCTTTTAAAAAACAAAACATCTGTCCTTTTTTCCAATGCATAGCATAAAGAACAGGAATTAGGGAAAATAAGATAATTTTAATTACTGATTTCATAAAATATCCCGGTCGGATTATTGCATCCACAATTCCCATAATCAAACAGGCTAATAGTACAAGTATCGGTATTCCCCACTTTTTCATCATAATCTTCCCCTTCGTAGTTACCTTCGTTAAAAAATTGTTGAATTCATCATAAAATTGATACACAAAACAAAATAGATTCAATTCCGTTAAATCTATTCTATAATTAGGTGATAGAAAAGATGCACCTTGTTTTTAATGAATTGACAACTTCGTTGTCATGAATTGGCTAAAGCTGTGAATTCTCGCTTCGCTCCATGAATTGAATTGCCTTTATAATGCACTTTAGTGCAATTCACGAGCCGTCAGGCTCAATTCATGAAATCGTAGATTTCAATTCATGCCGAAGGCAATTCATTGAGTTTGCTTTGCAAACTCATTATATCATAATCAACGTAAAAAATCAACTCCTGTAAAAAAGCAGTCCCCTGAACATTCAGGAGACTGCTTATTAGTCTTTTTGAATTAATACATTCCGCCCATTCCACCCATAGCGGCAGGATTGGGAGCAGGAGCTTCCGGCTCTGGCTTATCAGCCACGATACTTTCGGTTGTCAACAGCATAGAAGCAACACTTGCTGCATTTTCCAATGCAGAACGGGTTACCTTTGCAGGATCAACAATACCATTTTTAATCATATCAACATATTCTTCTTTCAGAGCATTAAAGCCAACGCCTTTAGCAGAATTTCTGATTTGATTAACAATAACAGAGCCTTCCAAACCTGCATTTGCAGCAATCTGTCTTACCGGTTCTTCCAAAGCACGAAGAACAATCTTCATACCGGTACGTTCATCTCCTTCAGCCTTTTCAATCAACGCTTCAACTGCATCCATAGCATTGATAAATGCGGTACCTCCACCGGCAACAATGCCTTCTTCAACAGCAGCACGGGTAGCAGCCAATGCATCTTCAATTCTCAATTTCATTTCTTTCATTTCGGTTTCAGTAG
>JAZQHN010000102.1:0-2294 GCA_045540615.1 Clostridia bacterium | reverse complement strand
CACTCCTCTCTTCATAGATGTTATACTTTATTATACCTTCTTTTTCATATTTTCGCAAGTCTTTTTTCAAAATTAATGATATTTTTTGTAAATTTTTTCTGCCAGCTCCGGATTTATCCCCGAAACCTGACAAAGTTCGGTCACATTCGCCTGTTTGATCGCTGTGGCAGAACCAAAATGCTTCAAAAGTGCTTTCCGTTTGGCAGGACCGATACCCTCAATTTCCTCCAGAGAGGACATAAGCTGATGCTTTTTATGCACCTGCTTGTGATAAGAAATGGCATGACGGTGAACCTCCTCCTGAATCCGCGCAAACAATCGAAAGGCAGGAGACGTTACCCGAAAGGAAAATTCCTCATCTCCATTGGTAATGGCACGGGTTTTGTGTTTATCATCCTTTACCATGCCAAAAACGGGAATCTGCCATCCCTTTTCCCTCATCATTCCTTTTACTGTATTCACATGACCCTTTCCGCCGTCCAGTAAAATCAGGTCCGGAAAGGGGTAAAATTTGGCATCTTTTATTGCCAGCTCTCCTGTTTGAACCAACCCTTCTTCCTCAAGTCCGTGAGTCATCCTTCGATACAGCACTTCGCACATAGAGGCATAATCATCAGGACCTTCCACAGATTTGATTTTAAATTTCCGATAAGCACGTTTCAAAGGAACCCCGTCCGAAAATACCACCATACCGCCTACCGAATCTGCACCTGCAGTATTGGAAATATCGTACGCTTCCACTCGCCTGGGAAGAGAGGGCAGTTGCAGTTCATCCTTCAATTCCAGCAAAAGTGCTTTGGTCTTATTGTCCGCACTTCGAATGTTTTCCAGAGATTGCAATGCGTTGGAACGAACCATTTCCATCATGGCTTTTCCTTCTCCGCGTTGAGGAACACAAACCGTTACCTTACTTTTCCGCAGGGAAGAAAGCCACAACGCAATTTCCTCTCCGTCCTCCGGTTCCTCCTGAACCAGAATTTCTTTAGGAATCATGGCATTTTCATGATAAAACTGCTTGATGAATCCACTCAACAATTCCGAAACCGATTCCCTTCCTGCTCCGTTCATAGCATAGTGCTCTCTGCCCAAAACCTTACCGTCACGGACAAAAAAGATTTGAACACAGGCGTCATCCCCATCCTGAGCACAGGCAATAAAATCTTGTTCCTTTTTCACATTCACCAGCATCTTCTGTTTTTCCGCAATTTGCTCCATGTTTTTCAATCGGTCGCGGTACATTGCTGCTTTTTCATATTCCATTCGTTCTGAGGCTTGGTACATGGCATCTGTAAATTCCTGCTTCAAGGTTCCTGTTTTTCCTTCCAGAAAATCCTTTGCCTGTTGCAATGCCTTGCCATACTCCTCGGGAGTTACCTCCCCTGTACAAAGTCCCATGCATTGATTCATATGATAGTAAAGACAGGGACGGATTTTTTTACAATCACGTGGAAACTCGCGATTACAAGAATATAATCCGAACAGTTTTCTCAAAAGCTCCAGACTTTCCCGTGCAGTTGCCGCATTCAGATAGGGTCCGAAATAAATCCCCTTGTCCTTTTCCCGCTTACGGGTAATGATCAACTTTGGATATTCTCCCTTTCCTTCTATCTTCAAAAAAGGATAATGCTTATCGTCCTTTAGCAAAATGTTGTATTTTGGACGGTATTTTTTGATCAAATTACATTCCAGCATCAAGGCTTCTGTTTCACTGTCTGTCACAATATATTCAAAATGATGAATGTGCTCCACCATTGCCGTTACCTTCGGTGTATGATGTTTCGAGGACTGAAAATATTGTCGCACCCGATTTTTTAAATTTTTTGCTTTCCCTACATAAATTACCGTGTCCGAGCTGTCCCGCATGAGATACACACCGGGTCGGTCAGGCAAGGTTTTGAGCATTCCTGAAATCATATCCTCCATTTTCATTCACCTCCGTATATAAAAATTGGCTGTGGATTCCTTGTCCACAGCCGTTTCGTCTGTCTCATCAGTCTGCAAAATTGGAAGAAACCAATTGAACCAAAGCGTTCACAGCTTCTTCTTCATCTTCTCCCTCTGCATTCAGAGTGATTGTAGTTCCCTTATCAATCCCCAGAGATAGAACGCCTAACAAGCTTTTCGCATTAATTCTCCGTTCACCCATTTCAATCCAGATACTGGATCTGAATTCGTTTGCTTTCTGGATAAAGAAGGTTGCAGGTCTTGCATGCAAACCTACAGAATTCTGGATGGTAATCTCCTTTGTAATCAAATCTGCCACTCTCCTATTTTTTTATCCCAAAGTCGGAGGC
>JAZQHN010000101.1:0-7380 GCA_045540615.1 Clostridia bacterium | reverse complement strand
TATCATATCACCTTCTTTGGTGTTTTCTTTCAGATAATTTTGCACCTCTTCAAATGTGGAAAGATAAACAGCACCGGGGATTTGTTCAGCCAGTTGGGAGGAATGAACCAACCCCGTGTCAGGTTCTCGTGCGGCGTAAATATCTGTAATAATCAGTTTGTCTGCCTTAGAAAGAGCTTCTGTAAATTCTGTAAAGAGTGCTTTTGTTCTGGTATAGGTATGAGGCTGAAAAATGCACCAGAAGGTATTGCAAGTTTTTTGTGAAGCAGCTTTTAAGGTTGCTTTAATTTCGGTGGGATGATGGGCATAATCATCATAGACTTTAATTCCGTTTTTGGTACCCTTGTATTCAAAACGACGCTTTGCTCCCGAAAAATCTTCCAAATAGGAGGCGGCGTCTGTAAGCTCAATCCCTAAAAGGTGAGCACATGCCAATGCAGCGAGGGAGTTGTTTACATTGTGCATTCCCGGAACAGGGAGAATCACAGAGCAGATTTCTTCTCCTTGATGGTATAGCTTATAGGTGGTGGTCTGTCCCATTTGAATCTCTCTGGCTTCATACTGACAACCCGAACCGAAGGTGATAACAGGAACAGAAATATCACGCAACGCTTTCCGAATGTTTTCATCTTCTCCGTTTGCAATAACCGCTTGCCCTGTTTGTTTTGCATATTGACGGAAGGATTGCCTGATTTGTTCAATTCCGGAGAAATAATCTAAATGGTCTTCTTCAATGTTTAAAATCAAGGAGAAGGCAGGATGAAAGTTTAAAAAGCTGTCTACATATTCACAGGCTTCTGTTATAAAGTAATCACTTTGTCCGATACGAAGATTTCCGTCAATGTCAGGAAGTTCTCCGCCAATTAATAATGTGGGGTCTATTTGAGCACGAAGCAAAATATGAGAAAGCATACTGGTAACGGTTGTTTTTCCGTGAGTACCGGAAACACCGACAGAAATGGGGTAGTGTGCCATGATTTTTCCCAACATGACAGGGCGTTCCCAACAAGGGATATCCTGTTCCTTGGCGTAAACCAGCTCGCAATTGTCTTTTGAAATTGCAGCCGTATAAACAACCAAGTCTGCCCCCTGAATCAGGTTAACCTGATGAGGAACATCTACCTCAATCCCATTTGCCTTTAATTTTTTCACCATGGGAGACTCGGTAATATCTGACCCTGTCACCTTAACATGGTTGCTTTTTAAAATATTTGCCAAAGCACTCATGCTGATTCCGCCGATACCAACAAAATGCACATGACAGCCGTTTTGCATAAAATTCATAAAAATTACATCCTTTCTATGTAAAAAATGGAAAAATAAGGAAAATAATTCAAATTTTTGGAACCCAAAAAGCTTTCCTAATACTATTTTATACAATTTCAACAAAAATAGCAAGTATTTTTTTCACATTTAGCCTTAAAAAAAAACCAAAAAAACCATTTACTTTTTGGAAAATTTGTGTATAATAGTAAGTAGGAGATAATTTTGACTGCAATGACGTGACATCCGGACGTGATTTTTTGTCCAAGATAGAAAATCCTACAGAGGAGGAACCGTTATGCAAATCACAGACATCAGAATTCGTAAGCTGAATACTGAGGGCAAAATGAAAGCCGTTGTATCTGTTACCTTTGATGACGCTTTTGTCGTTCATGACATCAAAGTAATTGAAGGTTTGGACAAGCTTTTTATTGCTATGCCGAGCCGTAAAACGCCGGATGGTGAGTTTAAAGATATTGCTCACCCCATTAATGCACAGATGCGCGATATGCTTCAGGGCGTTATTTTGGAAAAGTACGAAGCAACTTTGGCTGAATCTGCAGAAGATGCAGTCGAGGAATAAATCGATCTGACCAGAAAAGGCACAGGAAAAAATCCCGTGCCTTTTTCACTTTGTGCAGTATCAACGACAGAAACAAAAAAAATCGAAGATTGTTGTTGGTTTTTTATACTTGGCATTTTGGTAAATTTTTGGTATAATAATAATGTATGATCGTATAGAGGAGAGTGACAGCATTGAAAGAACTGTGTGCAATTATTTTAGCGAATGAAAATGGTTGTAAAATGAACTCTAAAATTCCTGCTTGCTTGCATCAGGTTTGCAATCGCCCTATGCTTGATTGGGTATTGCTCGCAACTGCGGAATTCGGTATACAAAGGAGAATTGTGGTAACTGAACAAGAGGATGTAACAGCATATTTGGGAGATAAGGTGCTCTGTGTTGCTGATTTGGAATCGGCAAAGAAAGTGTGTGAAAATAAAACAGCTTTTATATTGCAGGGGAATCTTCCTGGGTTAACAGCAGAAATATTGGTTCAGGGTTATCGGTCTCATGAAGAAAGTCATGCAGCTGTAACGAGAATTTTGGTAGGGGAGACAGAAATCGGCAGGATTGTCCAAGACGATTTTGGAGCAGAACATGTATTTCAAGCAGAGGATGAGGTATATGCACCTGTTACAGACCGTGTGAGTCTTTCTTGCAGAGAAAGTATGATTTACCAAAGAACAGCATTGTTGCTTCAAATGAGTGGTGTTACTGTTTCTGATCCGAACAGTACCTATCTTGCCCCCGATGTTACGGTAGGCAGGGATACTGTTATTTTGCCCGGTTGTCGTATCAGTGATTCGGTGATTGGAGAGGACTGTGTGATAGGTCCTCAGACAGAGCTTACTAATATGAAACTGGGAGACAGAGTGAAGGTAAAATATACGGTTGCTGCAGACAGCGTTGTGGGGGATGACACCACGGTAGGACCTTTTGCTTATATCCGACCCAACAGTAAAATCGGATCTGGGGTAAAAGTCGGTGATTTTGTGGAAATCAAAAATTCTGTGATTGATACAGGAACCAAGATTTCCCATTTAACCTACGTCGGAGACAGTGATGTGGGCGCAGGCGTGAATTTCGGTTGCGGTACCGTTACGGTTAATTACGACGGGGTGCATAAATACAGAACAACCATCGGTGATAAAGCCTTTATCGGCTGCAATACCAATTTGGTAGCACCGGTGACAGTAGCACCGGAAGCATTTATTGCTGCTGGATCTACCATTACGGAAGACATTCCGGATGATTGCCTTGCAATCGCCCGGGCAAGACAAACAAATATTAAAGGTTGGGTTTCCAACCGAAAGGAGAAAAATTCAAAATGATACCACACAGCAGATCAATCAAAGTATTTTCAGCAAATTCCAATCCTTCCTTGGCAAAGTCTATTGCCAACATTGTAGGGGTTCCTTTGGGAAATGCCAAGGTTGGAAGATTCAGTGACGGAGAGGTTTATGTCAACATTGGGGAAACCGTCCGCGGATCGGACGTATTTATCGTTCAATCTACATGTGAGCCTGTAAATGACAATTTGATGGAGCTTTTGATTATGATTGACGCATGCAGAAGAGCGTCAGCAGGAAGAATTACTGCAGTAATTCCTTACTATGGCTATGCCCGTCAGGACAGAAAGGCAAAGGCGAGAGATCCGATTTCTGCAAAGCTGGTTGCTGATTTGATTGCAACAGCAGGAGCAGACCGTGTATTGACGATGGATTTGCATGCCAGCCAAATTCAGGGCTTTTTCAATGTTCCTGTAGATCATCTGCTGGGAATGCCTATTTTAGCACCTTATTATAATAAGAAATTTATTGATGATAAAGAAAACTGCATTATTGTATCTCCTGACCTGGGAAGTGTTACCAGAGCAAGAGGCTTTGCAGAGCGTCTTGAACTTCCTATGGCAATCATTGATAAAAGAAGAACCAAGATTAATGTAAGTGAAATTATGAATATTATAGGTGATGTAGAAGGCAAGAAAGCAATTTTGGTGGATGATATGATTGATACAGCGGGTACTATTTGCAATGCAGCTCATGCATTGAAAGAAAGAGGAGCTTCTAATGTATTTGCATGTTGTACTCACGGTGTATTGTCTGGTCCTGCTATTGAGCGAATCCAAGAATCTCCCATTGAAGAACTGGTTTGTCTTGATACCATTTGTCTTCCTAAAGAAAAATGCATTGATAAAATCAAAACCCTTTCTGTTGCTCCTATTTTTGCAGAAGCAATTGAAAGAATTTATGAGGATTTGTCTGTTAGTACATTGTTTGTATAAAAGATAAAAAATGAAAATTTTGATACCCCCGTCTGATGTTCAGACGGGGTATCCTGTCATTGAGAGAATTGTCGAAAAAGGAGAGATTGAGATGAAAATTATCGTAGGCTTGGGAAATCCGGGAAGTAAATACGAAAATACCAGACATAATGTAGGATTTTCTTATATTGATTGTCTGGCGAAAAAGCATTTTATTAAAATGAAGAAATCGGAATGCCGGGCAATTACGGGAGTGGGGAGAATTGCTGGAGAGGAAGTAATTCTTGCCAAGCCTCAGACTTTTATGAATTTAAGCGGAGAAAGTGTTCAGTCTCTTTGTAAAAAATACAATTGTTCTCCTGCAGATGTCATTGTACTGTTCGATGATGTTTCTTTGGAATTGGGGAAGCTTCGGATTCGAAAAAAGGGAAGTGCAGGAGGACATAACGGAATAAAGTCTATTATTTATCAGCTCCAGTCAGATGAATTTCCCAGATTGAAAATCGGAGTAGGAGCACCGCAAAATGAACAGATGGATTTGGCTGACCATGTGTTAGGGAATTTTTCGAAATATGAGCTTGATGTGATGATTTCCATGATTCCTCATGTTTGTGATGCGGTGGAAATGATGATGACTAATATTGATCGGGCTATGAATTTGTATAATTAACAGAAAGGGGAGCGGAACATGCCTCGGTTTTACGGATTGCTGAATGAGTTGAACGGATATGGAGAAATCTTAAATCACTTGGAGAAGAAAGAAAATGTGTGTGTCAGCGGTCTGTCCGGAACAAGCCGTGCTCATGTTCTTTTCTCTTTGTTAAATGATACAAATCAAAAAAATTGCCTGATTGTTACTCCAAATGAGGAAACGGCAAGAATGTGGTATCGTGATTTGAGCTTTTTTCTTGAACAACGGGTCTTTTTATTCTCTGGCAGAGAGTATGTTTTCTATGATATGGATACCGTTAGCCGGGAAACTACATCTGCACGAGTTACCGTTTTGGAACGAATATCCCGGGAAGGCGGTATTGTAGTCGCCCCTATTTCTGCAGTTTGCCGTCCTGTTCTTTCACCACAGCATTTGAAAGAAACAACTGTTACTATTTGTGAAGCCGATGAGTTGGATGTAGAAGAGCTTCTTTCTCGATTGATTTATGCAGGATACAGCCGTTGTGAGACAGTAGAAGGCCAGGGACAGTTTGCTTTGCGTGGCGGTATTTTGGATATTTACCCCATTCATACAGAACAACCTGTTCGAATTGAATTGTTTGGAGACGAGGTGGATACAGTCAGAACCTTTGATGTATTTACTCAGCTTTCGGTGGAACGAATTTCTTCGGTTGTGATTCCGCCTGCCAGAGAATTGCTGTATACAAAGGAAAAGGCGGAACAGGTTTCTGAAAAGATTGGAGAATGTTGTCCAAAGGATGCAGAACGGATGCTGGAAGAGGGTTATTTTCCTTCTGACGATAAATATCTGCCTTTGTTTTATGATGAGTTACCTGTTCTTAGCGACTATTTTGATTCCCATTCTTTGATTGTGTTGGATGATCCTGCTTCTCTTCGGGAAAAGGCAGAGAATAGTGCATGGGAAATTCATGAAACGGTTTCTACTATGATGGAACAGGGGAAACTCGGTGGAGTGGATTGTGACTATGCTTTGGAATATGATAGTCTGCTTCATCGATTAAAGTGCAATACTGTAATGAGTATTTGTCCCTTACTGCAAAGCAATACAGGGATTGAATATAAAGCTTTGGTTCATCTGGAATGTAAGAATCAGAGCACCTACAACGGGAATATGACATTGTTGACTACCGATCTTCAGTTATACCGTGAGCAAGGGTACCATGTGATTATTTTAGCAGGCAGCAGAAGCCGTGCCATGATTTTGTCTGACCATCTGAAGGAAAGCGGTTTACCAGCGGTGTTTGATGAGAATCCTCAAACAGCTTCCGATTTTCTTACAGTTACAACAGGAAGTTTAAGCGGTAGCTATGAATTTCCTGCCGTGAAGCTGGCAGTTATCAGCGATCGGGATGTGAATAAGAAAAAACAGGGGAGAAAGAGTAAAACACCGAAAGACCAACAGAAAATTATGAATGTTGCTACTGATTTGAGTCCCGGAGATTATGTGGTTCATGTCAATCATGGAATCGGTCAGTTTTTGGGTCAGGAATTGGTTACCGCAGGCGGGATTACCAAGGATTACCTGAAAATTCGGTACAGCGGAACAGATATGCTGTATGTTCCTGCAACTCAGTTGGATTTGCTTCATAAATATGTGGGAGCAAAAACCTCCCTGAAGGTGAATAAATTGGGCGGAAAAGAGTGGAATAAGGTCAAGTCCAGAGTCCGTGCAACCTGTGCAGATTTGGCAGAAGGTTTGGTTCGCCTTTACGCGGCAAGACAAAAGATTCAAGGACATCCTTTTTCAGAGGATACTGCATGGCAGCAGGAATTTGAAGAATCCTTCCCTTATACAGAAACGGAAGATCAGGTAAAATGCATTGCTGATGTGAAAAAGGATATGGAACGGCCTGTGCCTATGGATCGACTGTTATGCGGTGATGTAGGGTACGGAAAAACAGAGGTTGCCATTCGTGCGGCATTTAAGTGCGTGATGGATAATAAACAGGTTGCTTATCTTGCTCCTACCACTATTTTGGCATTACAGCATTATCAGAATTTCAAAAAAAGAATGGAACCCTTTGCCATTCGTGTGGAAATGCTGTCAAGATTCCGTTCGGCAAAGGAACAAAAAGATATTTTAGAACGGCTGGAACAGGGTCAGGTGGATATTGTCATCGGTACCCATCGGATTTTGCAAAAGGATTTGAAATTTCCTTCCTTGGGTCTTTTGATTGTGGATGAGGAACAGCGATTTGGTGTTGCTCACAAGGAACGGCTCAAGGAAATGAAACAGGATGTGGATGTTCTGACCATGACAGCAACTCCTATTCCCCGAACCTTGCATATGTCTATGGTGGGGATTCGTGACATCAGCGTGATTACTACGCCCCCTCGTGATCGTTATCCTGTGCGAACTTATGTGATGGAACATAACGATTCGGTGATTCAGGATGCTATTGTTCGGGAACTGTCCCGAGGTGGTCAGGTGTATTATTTATATAATCGTGTGGAAGGGATTTCTTCTCTTGCCAACAGAATCAGTCAAATGGTTCCAAATGCCCGTGTGGAATATGCTCACGGTCAGATGAAGGAAGGTCAGCTGGAAAAAATTATGCTGGCAGTATCAGAAGGGGAAATTAACGTTTTGGTATGCACC
>JAZQHN010000100.1:0-8050 GCA_045540615.1 Clostridia bacterium | reverse complement strand
AAGAAACATCTTTTCTTTCGTCAAGCAGCAGACGATATGGAAAGGTATCACCATTATCTTCGGAAAGCATAGCGGTTAAGTTGTTTCTGCCATTAAAATCATAGTGATTTATAAGCAATATTCTCCCGGATTTAAGTCGTCTGATATGAAATCTGGAACAAGGCCCGCCGTATCCTGTATCAAAGTCACTACCCCAATGCAGACCGCCGTCATAAGAGTCGGCAGCACCGATGCCATAGGAGGTCCTTACGAAACAACGCAGTCTGCCGTCAGGCATTTCAAGAAACATATGCTCATCGAAACTACGCTTCTTTATATCTGCAAATCCGAGTTTTTTAAATGTTTTGCCTTTATCACAGGTAGCATAAGCAAATGACCCCTTGGGAGTTATATCTGAATCGTATTCGGCGGAAAGGACTCGTACACCATTATTCCAGAGAGCCACAGGAAAAATCCATTCCCCCGTCGAAAGGACAGTAGGTTTGTTCATCATAACATTGTTACCGATAAAAAACTCCTCGCCAAAGACTATTTCGTCAGCATCGGGATTTTCACAAATAGAACCAAACACACCATCTTCGGGACATCTTGACCAAGTAAGCCATAGTCTGTCTAAAGGGTCAATCCACAGGCAGGGATCATAGCAACGATATCCTTCTTCAAAGCAAACTGCTATTGGGTCTGAGAAGTTTTTTCCATCATCAGACATTATAAGCATAACATAATTACCTATCTCTTCTGTTGTTCCGCCGGAGTAAAATGTCAAAAATGTTCTTCCGCCTTTTGTAACTTCAATGATTGGGATACCTAGCCATAAGCATTTTTGAGAATTATAATTTTTGAGGATGGTTTTATCTGTAATAAGCATCTCATCACCACTTTCTTTAATTTTCAATTATTATATAACATATTTTAAAAAAAATCTATAACAAACCGGCTTAAAAAAGTGCTCATCTGCCTGAAAGCAAACGAGCACTGATGTTATTTAATTTTCTCCGCCTCAGAGAGCATATTCTCGATAAAAATCCCATAACCTTGGGTGGGATTATTAACAAAAACATGGGTAACTGCCCCCACAAGCTTGCCATTCTGAATTATCGGCGAACCTGACATCCCTTGAATAATTCCACCGGTTGTTTGAATAAGTTCCTCGTCCGTGATTTTAATTACCATATCACGAGTGAATTGTCTGGGAAAAGGAGAAATTTTTTGAATTTCTATTTCATAAGAAGAAATTTCTGTGCCATTAATGCAACATAAAAGTTCTGCCTTTCCCACTTCTATTTCCTGCTTGTCTGCTACGGGAATTGCATGATGCTTTGGAAAATGAGAGGAATCTGTGATTGTACCGAAAATTCCATTTTGATTGTTAACTGTAATCCAACCTACAGGGGTTCCGAAGGTTCCGCGTAATTCTCCGGGCGAACCTGATTCTCCCGGTTTTACAGCAACAATAGAAGCATCAAGCACCTCTCCCTGATACACTTTTAAAATATCGTTGGTATCCATATCGCAAATAGCGTGACCCAAAGCGCCAAAGTTTCCTGTCGCTGGGTCATAATAAGTCATGGTTCCGATGCCCGCAGTACTGTCCCGAACCCATGCACCCATATAATAACTATTATCAACATTACTTTTTTGTGGAGTAACTGATAAGGTAATTTCTTTATTCCCGCGCAAAATACAAACGGTCATAGGCTGACCTTTGGAAGCTTGAACCGCTTGACGAAGCTCTTCCATGGTTTTAATAGAAGTGCCGTTAACAGATTGGATGATATCGCCTTGCTTAATGTTGGCATCTGCAGAGGGATTTTCTGTTGTCTCTGCTGTTTCGAATTCCGAAATACCAATCACAAGCACTCCATCTGTTTCAATTTTTACCCCAACAGGATTTCCGCAAGGAACCAGCATCATCCTCCCTGTTGATGCTACCGTTGCCGGAGATAAAGGAAGAGAGAAGAAAAACAGCAGTCCCATGATGAGCGTTATAAAAATAAAAAATTTAATTTTTCGATACAAAAAACCACGCTCCCTTTTTAAAAATAGAGGATACATGGTTTAAGTTGTCCGAAAGTAATCTGTTCTATGCCGGTGATTCTTTGGTTTTGTATGAAATTTTTCGCTTTTTTCTTTATTTTTTGAAAAAATTAAAATTTTAAACAGGGAGTTTTATCCATGAATCGGTTTTGCAACCGAATTTCTGTAAATCACTTCTCCCGGAATTGTAATCATTTCCTTTGAATGATTATTTTTTTGTGCAATTTTTTTCAACAAAAGCTCTAACAAGCTGTCACAAACTTGCGGAATTCGGGAGCTGATGGTGGTTAAAGGAATGTCCAAATAAGAAGCAACCGGAATGTTATCCATGCCAATCACGGAAATTTCTTCCGGAATACTAATTTTCTTTGACTGTAATAAATGAATTGCTCCGATTGCAACAGAATCGTAAGCAGTAATGACAGCTGTGGGAAGAGATGAGAGCAAAGAATGCATTCCCAGATATCCACATTCCTCAAACCGTGCATCGGTAATCACAGAGCGAGGTGTTAATCCTGCTTCTTCCATAGCTTGTTCATAAAGCTTTTGCTTGCTTTCTGTTTTCGGTTCTCCTAAAAAAGCAATGTCTTTATGCCCCATAGATACCAAATGAAATACGGCTTCTCGAATGGGAGGATATAAATCGGTTTGAACGTACAGCCAATTTTCTTCCCCCTTGTGAGAAAGAGCAACAGCGGGAAAATCATTCGGATTGTTAATTCCGTTTGGTGAACCGATTAAAATAACACCATCTGTTTTTTGATATTGAGAATGGTATAAAAACAGTTCTTTCGCATTTTCTGTGTCAAAATGGCTGATGGAGAGAGCCATGATACTTCCCATTTCGCGAATACGACGTTCCAATTCTGTCACATATTCACCGTAATAACCGCCCCGTAGCTCCGGACAAATGACGGCAATAATTTTTTTGTGGTAAATTCCTTTATCAAACTGTTCAAAGCAACCGTGTTTTTTTGCAGTTTCAATCACAATTTTTTTGGTTTGTTCGCTGATGTCAGCACTATCCGAAAAGGCTTTTGATGCTGTAGAAACAGACACATGAGCCAATTCTGCCAATTTTTGAAGGGTCATCTTTCGTTATCCTCCATCATTCTGTAGCCAACACCCAACTCAGTTAAAATATATTTGGGCTGACCGGGATCCTGTTCAATTTTTCTGCGGATATTTGCCATATTAACCCGAAGAATCTGATTATCACCGGCAGCATGAGGTCCCCAGATATTTTTGATGAGAAAATCATAGGTTAAAACACGATCCGGATATTTGCTGAGCAAGCTTACAAGTTTATATTCAATCTGTGTCAAATGGATTTCTTTTTCAGCAACCGTCACCCGCCTTTTTTCAAAGTCAATCTGAAAATCTCCCGTACGGAATTTCCCTCTTTTTTCGCCCTGCTGTTCCGAACGTTGGGTTGCATGACGAACTGCAGCACGGATTCTGGCTAACAGCTCTGAAGTACCAAAAGGCTTGGTGATATAATCATCAGCTCCCATATCCAAAGCTCTCACCTTGTCTTTTTCCAAATCTCTTGCAGATATGACAATAATCGGTACAGCAGACCAGGAACGAACAGAACAAATAATTTCTTCTCCTTCTATATCAGGCAGACCCAAATCAAGAAGAATAATATCCGGGCAATGAGAAGAAATCAAAGAAAGTGCCTCTTTTCCTGTACTTGCGGAAATTGGGCGGTATCCATTTGCCAATAAAATAGTACTAATAAAATTACTGATATTTTCCTCGTCTTCTATCACTAAAATAGTTTGTTTCATTTGTTTTCCTCCTCAACAGGCAATTCGAAACAGAAAACTGCTCCGCATTCCTCTTTATTCCATGCCCATATTTTTCCGCCGTGAGCATTAATAATTGCAGAGCACACCTTAAGACCTAACCCCGGATTTCTCACATTATCTCCCGAATAAAAGGAAGTATCAGAACGAAAAATATTTTCCGGAATCCCTTTTCCCCAGTCTTCTATTTCAAATATCGCCTTTTTTTGTTCCAAGCGTACCGTTAATCCTATTTTTTGAGGATTTTCAGAATGGCGGACCACATTTTCCATTAAATTTAATAAAACTTGTTCTATCAATAGAGAATCCATAGGTATCATCAAAAATTCATCCGGCAAAGAAAGAGAAACCGTTACATCCGAAAATCGCTGTTTAATTTTTTGTATTGCATCCGCAACCAGCTCCTCAACAACTTCTCCCTTTTTCTTTAATTCCGTAACTCCATCTTGAATTTTTGTGACAGAAAGAAGATTTTCTACCATTCTGGCAAGCCATTGAGAATCCTCCTGAATATTTCGAATCAACTTTTTTTGTTGAGCCTCATCCAAGTTTTCCCAGTTTTCCAGCAATGCACCGCTGGCACCTGAAATAGCGGTTAAAGGAGTTCTTAAATCATGGGATACAGAACGAAGCAAAATACCTCTGCTTGTTTCCCGTTCCGCTTCCATTTTAATTTTATCTCTTTCTCGTTCCAATTTCAAATTTTCCAGATATAAAGCTTTTGTGTTTTTTTCTCTAATTTTTGCAGTTTCTGCCTGTTGAATAATTTTTGAAGTCATAGTGCTGATGATTAATGAACCGATTAACATAATGGTAAACATCAGCGGATAACCTTTTTGAATGAAATTAATACGATAAATCGGCTCTGTAAAAAAATAATTGATACAAAACACACTCAATAAAGAAGCGATAATCCCATAGCAATAACCTTTTGTTTTTTGTGCAATTAAAATCACTGCCAAGAAAAAAATCATAGAAAATTCAATTTTATCAGGATTGTAATGGAACAAAAGATCTGATATGATAACTGCACCCATTACAGTACCCAGCATAATACCTGTGTTTTTTAATCCTTCTTTCATCATTGGTCACTCCTTATTATGTAATTATATCAAATTTGCAAAATAATTGCAAGGGGAAGAATGTTTCTTTTGGTTGACATCAGTTGATTTTTTTTGTATAATGTTAGCAAAAGGAGATGAACAAAGTGAAGGTCAAAAAAATGTTACTTTGCGGATTGATGAGTAGCATAACAGCAATTTTCGCACAGCTATTCATTCCCATAGGTACAGTCCCCATAAGTTTTGCCACATTAGGTGTTATACTAAGTGCAGCATTTTTAGGTTCCGGATATGCAACAGCAAGTCAAATCGTTTATTTATTGGCAGGTGCCGCAGGATTTCCTGTATTTCACGGTTTTCAAGGCGGTATCGGTATTTTGCTTGGCCCCACAGGCGGATTTTTATTTGGCTATCTTTTTCTTGCATGGATTGGAGGAAAATTGTTGGAAAAGGGAGTTCCCTTTTTCCTTTCTATGATAACAGGAACACTCTTTTGTTACGGATGGGGATGTCTTTGGTTTTTATTTTTGACCAGAAGCTCTTTACTTAGTCTTTTTCTGACTTGTATTTTACCCTTTTTACCCGGTGATATTATAAAAATTTTATTGGCAAATTGGCTCACCAAACGACTGAACGGAAAATTTTTCTGATAAATAATCGGATTTTTGTATACAATATCAAGAGGAGGGGATGTTATGAAGCTATCGATTGTAATCCCTTGTTACAACGAAGAAAACAATCTTCCTGATTTGATAAAAGAAATTTGCACCGTTTTTCAGAAGGATTTTGAATGTATTTTTGTTGACGATGGCAGTAATGATAATACGAAAGAAGTTTTAAAAGAGCTTGCCGTTTCGAATCATTTGAATTGTAAGGTCATCAGCTTTACCAGAAATTTCGGAAAAGAAGCAGCAATTTATGCAGGATTAAGTGAATGTGAAGGAGATTATATTTCCTTATTAGATGCTGACTTACAGCAACCACCTGCTATGATTCTCTCTATGCTTACGATACTGGAAACAAACCCCGGATTGGATATGGTTGCTGCAGTTCAAACCACTCGACAGGAACCCATTTTCATACAAGGATGCAAACAACTCTTTTACAAAATGATGAATTATCTTTCTGATTTTGAATTTCCGGCAAATGCAGGAGATTTTCGCACCTTTCGAAAAAATGTGGGTGAAACCGTTGTATCCATGAAGGAATATAACCGTTTTTCCAAAGGCTTATTTTGTTGGGGCGGTTTCCACATTTATTATCTTCCCTATGAAGCTGAAAAACGACGAAAAGGAAAAAGCAAATGGAATTTTTTCCGTTTGGTAGAATATGCCATTGGAGGAATTTCCTCCTTTTCCACCCGACCATTGCGGATTGCCACTCTGTTCGGATTTTTATTTTTGCTCTCAGCAGTCATTGCGGCAATTGAATCTTATTTTGCTTTTTTGATTTTACTCATAGGTAGTGTACAGCTTTTCTGCATCGGAATTGCAGGAGAATATATTGCAGGAATCTTTATTCAGACTAAAAACAGACCCCCCTTTCTCATTCGGGAAATTTACCATTATCAAGAAGAAAAAGAAGAAACAACTTGACAAATTCCTTTTGCTTTTGTAAAATAAAGGCAGGAGGTTTTTTTATGCTTTGTTTACAATGTTTTTATCGATATTCCCAAGGGGACCAATGTCCCAAATGTGGCTGGAGGCAGGGTGACAATAACCCTGACGGAACTCTTCCTATAGGAAAAATCTTGAATGACCGTTATCAAATTGGCGGAGTAATCTCCTTCGAAAGCAAAAAAACGGTATATCGTTGTTGGGACAGCAATGAAAGAAAAATAACCGAACTTTTTGAGTTCGAAGCGAAATATCCCAAAATTCAGAAAAACAAATCTTCCTTTGTTTATGGAAAAAACATATATACCACCAATCCAAACTTAAAATCCGGCATTGGAAAATGGTTCTTTGTTGCAGGTTTGTTGCTGGCTGTCTCTTTAGCAGGAGTGAGCTGTTATCATCATTTTTCAAAGCCGCAGGTCTGGATTCCTCAATCTGCCCTTTCCCAATATGAAACAATTCTGTCCGATTATCGGGTAACGGTAATTCCTGACAAAGATTATACCCTGCAATTGGAAACAGCCGATAATATACCGGATGCATTTTATCGGGAAGGCTTTTCAGGAGATCTATCTCAAATTGCCATCCCCATTGATTTTAATGCTTTAAAGATGGATGACCGGGCGTATCCTTCTCGTCTGGAAATGCCCACAGGATGGTATGCAACGGTTGCTTATACTCATACGAAAAAGAAAACAATATCTCCCGAGCAATTACTTAATGGTCAGGAAAAGATTTATATTGCAGAAGATAACTGGGACGATTTTATGGCAGTTTGGACAGGAGATTACCATGGAACAGAAAAAAATCTGACTCGGTTAATTGCTTTATACCAAAAACAGAAATTTGATCCTCAATCAGATGACCATACCGATTTGTTTACAACAGGAAAAGCAGATTGGTTGATTGATGATACTCTGGAACGGAACTATTTAACACGTTTTGGAACCATGATTCCTTTGGAAACAAAGGGAAAAATCACAGGATGCTACGGTGGTCATTGGTGTCTTGGAACAGAAAAAGGATATGAGGTACTTGAATTACTGTTAAGCGAAGAAGGGCAACGGACTGTTTTTGCCGATTCTGTTCTGTTCCCTCTGTCAGAAACAGTTTTTTCAGAAAAAGCACGTCTTGAGCCCGGGTTGTCTGTACTGAACGGTAAAGAAAAAATGTTATTCGGTGAAAACCGACAAGAGGCTTATCAAGAAAACAATCGGATGTATCGAAAAGTATTGAATCTATTTCAAAAGAAAAAATAAAAATTAAGGCACAAGGAAGTTTCGTTTTTTCCCTTGTGCCTTATATATTTTTAATACCTTGGTTCGCAGGTTAAGCTAATTCCCAATCTGCGAAATACCTTTTCATCTACAGGAGAAAGAATGACGGAGGAATGAAGTTCACAGCCACGCAGATTATTTAACTGTTGCATGGCAAGCTCTGCTTTCTCATCAGAGGAAGCACAGATAGAAAGAGCAATCAATGCTTCGTCCGTATGAAGTCTTGGGTTTCTGTTTCCTAAATGGTC
>JAZQHN010000099.1:0-1920 GCA_045540615.1 Clostridia bacterium | reverse complement strand
CACTGCTTGCAGGTAACGTAATTTCTTTTTCGGAATTTCCACACATCAATGTCATGGCAACATCCTTTTCAGACTGGTATCGAATTCCAACCTGTGTAAAGGAATTGTCAATCTGATAGCTGAGCGAAGATCCTTCTTCACCAAAATAATTAGGATTTATCCCCCGTTTTCCCGTGAAACCATGGCCTAACATTTCCCCTCTGCGCAGTCCGTCGCAAGCATTTTCTTCCTTGCAGTTTATGGTTTGATAATCAACCGCCTTAAGCCAAATGACAGATTGAGGCTTGTTGACAACAATCTCCTTAAATTCTTCCCGCAAAAAACTGGGGTAACGCAACGAAAAGCATAAATCAGCCTGAACACTTTGGGGAAGCTCTGTATGATTCACAAAGTTGAGTTCCATCAAGCAAGTGTGATCGGAAGCCGTACATTCCACATCCAGATACACCCTGTCTTTTCGTTCCATTTCATAACGAAAAGCAAATCTTGTTCCATCTTCAGAGCCTTTCCAAGCATGGGCACCGCAATCAGCTACCGTTTTTGGGCATATAACAGACCGTCTGTAAAAGCCTGGAAAAATATCCACATCAAAACGAATTCCTTCCTCGCGGTCAAACACATGAGAGATCCCTGTATATATCTTGTTATAAGGTCCCCAATCAGGGAGAGATAAATTGTGATTTTTCATTGCCAACTCCTATAAACGATTAATAAAGGAAACTGCTATGGGATTCTTTTCCTTATTATCCAAATTCAACTGACAAATCCGAACTGTTCCTTGTCCAAATTGCCATTGACCTACTGCCAGCTTTTTCCGCCATACACCATCGTCATCTTTATTTCCTGTGGTCAAAACCGCATCAATACCGTCTCCTTCAAATGTTGCATAAATCATGGGAACAAGGCGGTCTTCAGAAGAATCATACCACCATGAGAAATCATTTTTCCGATATCCTTCTGTCAAAGGATGCCCTGTATCACGGGATACGGTATAAAGAGGATGCATTCTGCAACCCGTTACACAAATCTGTTTTCCGCAAATGATATAATCTCCTTCTTGTAAGGGAGCAAAGGTAACTGTTTCACCCGATTTAATCTTTTCATCATAAAATTCACGATTTTGCTGATAAGTATCAAATGCCAGCAATTCCAAAGGTTTTTGAACTTGAGCCGGGAACAATTCAAAATATTCCGTTGTGGTCTGTACCACCGTTTCACCGTCAACTGCCCCCATAACAACCTTGAGAATTTTTCGTTCTGACACTTTAGGTGTTTCAAAAGAAAGCATTCCCTGGTAATTCCCCTCACGGGAAGCAGCTTTACCGGAGGCAATCACCTGACCATCAACCTCAGCAAAGAAACGAAGTTCAGCCGGTCTTTCATTATCACAGCAAAGATAACTTTCCAATGTTACTCTTTCTCCGCCAAAGAAATTGAAACGGTCACTTCTCAAACTGCAGAAGGTGGGTTCCAAACAATCCCGATATGCAAAAAATGCAGGCTTAGGACGACGTTCACAGTCCATAATCGTTTTCATCCATCCGCTGGGAAATGCATCAATAAACAAATGAATAGCAAAGGTATTCACATTTTCATTCCGACGCATTGCTGCTGTCATCATCTTGGTTGCAAAATACTGATGCTTATGACTTTCTTCTACCCATTCATCAATAGAATGAGGTGTTTCATAGAAGCAGTAGTGGAAGGATGCTGTCTGTGCCTGAATAATACGTGCAGGGTCAAAGGGCTCTTGTAACCATTCCTTAGGATATCTACGCTTCATTAAGTCTGCAAAATCAAGCCCTTCTGCGCCGTATTCACCGCAACCGAAGTGCCATCCGGGCTTAACCGCCAACCAATATCCCTTATGGAGCTTACCAAAATCAAGGCCATGGCCGTTATACCACAAGGTATAGCAAT
>JAZQHN010000098.1:0-1842 GCA_045540615.1 Clostridia bacterium | reverse complement strand
TATGATATGATAAAAAAATCACAACTGATATAATAAAAGAGGTGTGTTTCAATGAAAAAAATCAAAGAATTAAAATTAGAGGAATTATCTGTAAAGCAAAAAATCGGCATGGCATTTACAGCATTTATTAATGGTAACAACAGAACAAAAGAGGATGATGAATTTGTTCTTAATTTGATTCGGAATCATTCCTTAGGGGCGGTTTGGGTTCAGCAGAGTAATTATAAGCCTCAGGAGATTATTGATATGATTCGTGAGGTGGCAGATTACCCCATTCTCATTGTCACTGATGCGGAAAGCGGTATGGGAGATTACGTGATTGGTAAGCACAACGCTCTCGGTTGTACCGATAACGAAGAACAGGCATATGTTTTTGGAAAGGGCGTAGGCGTTACAGCGAGAAAAATGGGATATAACATCGTTTGTAATCCATTACTTGATTTGAGCACAACCGGTAGTGTTCGTTCTTTGGGTTCTGATAAAGAACGAGTTGCAAGACTGGCTGCAGCTGAGGCAAGAGGGATGAAGGATGCAGGAATTCTGACTTTAGGGAAACACTATCCCGGTGGGAATAATCCGAATCAGATTGATTCCCATATGGCAGAATCTATTTCTGATAACACAAAGGAAGAATTGTTGGAATATAGCTTATATCCTTATCAATATCTGATGGATCAGGGCTTGTTGGACGGAATTATGGTGGGACACAAGAAATTTGTCAATATCGATCCTGAGTTTCCTGCTTCTCTTTCAAGTAAAATGATTGAAATCATTCGTGAAATGGGATTTGACGGTATTGCTATGACGGATGCTCTTTGTATGATGAGTATTCTTTCCAAATACGGTGAGGTGGAATGTAAAGGTCTTGCCTTGGCGGCAGGAATCGATGCAGTACTTCCTTATCATAAGAATCAATTTAGCTATGAGGCACTTTGCACCTGCTATGAACAAGGGATGATTCCTGACGAACGGATTGATGAGGCGGCAAGAAGAATCTTGGAAGCACAGCATAAGTCGTTGGAGCCTCCCAAATACACTGAAGTAACCGAAGAAGAAAAGAAAATTTTCCAAGCAATCAACAAGGACGGTATTTATGCAAAAACAGACGAAGGTTTGCTTCCCTCTTTACCCCGTGATGGAAAATATTATTTTGCATTGATGATTCGAAACGAAAATGAAATTAAAGAAGGAACTGTTGCGGTGGATACCTTCAGTAACGGTTGGCATTATCCTTCTGAAATTACTAAGAAATTAGAAGAATTGTTCCCTAATTCCAAAGTAGTTCCTTTTTATGAGTTTCCGACACAGAATCAGAATTGCCGTATTCTGAGTGATTCTATCTATTACGACGAAACTATTTTTATTACCTTCACAGAAGCACTTGCATATATAGGGAAAGAGCATTTGACAAGACGTGTGTTGACATTGATTGAAGCAATGCAGGCAACAAACAGAATTTCTACCATTGTCCATTTCGGAAACCCCTTTGTGCTGGAAGAATTACCTCATACCTCCCGGTATATTTTAGGAGGACCTTCTGCCGACAGCGTAAATGCTGCATTGGACGTGCTGGCTGGTAAGTATCCTGCAAAAGGTCATTTGACTTATGATGTTACGTTACCATAACAAAATAAAATGTTTTTTGAAAAAATGCAAAAATTACAGAATAATATGATAACTACAGAGATCATATTTAATTTATGTAGGTTTGTCAATGATGTGTTACAAAATTAATTAAAAACTTTGCCATCTTCAAGATAAGCTCTGATGTAATCAATAGGAGCTTTCCAATTAAGAGGGCGCATAGGAAATCTATTGTAGTTATAGTTATGTATTTTTAAT
>JAZQHN010000097.1:0-5573 GCA_045540615.1 Clostridia bacterium | reverse complement strand
TGCATCATAGATGGTTTTATGAGGACCGGGAAGTGCTTTGAGAGAATCGGATAAAGCAGCTTCAATCAGTTCTTTATACTGTTTCGTCATCATTTTCACCTGCCGAGAATAATTTTGCTTTCATTTCACCGTTGGAATCCTTGGTTAAAATAGCAATTTTTTGCTGTGCTTCTTCCAGAGCGGAAGAACAAAAACGGGTTAATTCCACGCCCCGTTCAAACAGCTTCAAAGAATCATCCAACGGAATTTCGCCGTTTTCCAGTTGTTTGGTGATTTGTTCCAGCTCAAGCATGGCTTGTTCAAAGGTGATATCTTTACTCATGAAGAGTTTCCTCGCTTTTCTTGATTTTTGTGACAGTACAATCTGCGGTACCATCTTTCATTTTCAGGGAAATTTCCTGTCCTGCAGTCAACTGATCTATTTTGGAAAGTAAGGTGCCGTTTTGGTCTGTGACTGCTGTATACCCTCGGCTGAGAACGGAAAGGGGACTTAAAGCTTGCAATTTTTCAACCAGTGTGCTCAACTGTTCTTTTTTGAGCGTATGATACTGTTTTGTTTCCCGACAGAGCCGTTGAGTCAACTGATCCAAATCCAATTGTCTTGTTTCGATTTGTTCTGCAGGATTGGTAAAAATCCGTCTGTTGGTAATGGCTTCCAATGCTTTTTTCCGTCGGTCAATTCCTGTCATATAGGCTTGGTAAAGCCGAAGGGAACAGCTTGCAAACCGTTCTTCCAATTCAACGGTTGACGGAACTGCCAGTTCTGCTGCAGCAGAGGGAGTGGGAGCCCGAAGGTCAGCTGCAAAATCCGCAATGGTAAAATCTGTTTCATGCCCTACTGCGGAAATAACGGGAATTCTGCACTCTGCAATGGCACGTGCCACACCTTCGTCATTAAATGCCCATAAATCTTCAATAGAGCCGCCGCCCCGCCCCATAATCAGCACATCTGCCCATCCTGTAGTGTGAAAATAATGAAGAGCCTGAATCAGATCGTTCGGTGCTTCTGCTCCTTGCACCAATACAGGATATAGATAAACATCCGCTAAACGATAACGACGGGATAAAACATTGATAATATCCCGAATTGCCGCCCCTGTAGGGGAGGTGATAACACCGATTCTCCGAGGAAAGGGAGGAATTGGTTTTTTTCGTTGCTCATCAAATAAGCCTTCTTGTTCCAGCTTTTGTTTTAACTGTTCATATGCCAAATATAATGCTCCGATCCCGTCAGGCTGCATGTCATCTGCATATAATTGATATTGACCGTCTCGTTCGTATACGCTGATTCTGCCTGAAATAATGGCCTTCTGTCCGCTTTCAGGGTTGAAGTTCAACAAAGATACCTGAGATTTGAACATAACCCCCCGTACCACAGCCGTTTCATCCTTTAATGCAAAATAAAGATGGCCTGAATAGTGGAGCTTACAGTTAGAAAGCTCTCCCTTTACAGTAATACGCCCCAGTAAAGGATCACAGTCTATCATCCGTTTCAGGTATCGGTTCAGCTCTGTTACTGTAATGACTGCCATAGGCTACTCCTTTAATACCCCTGCTAAAATTCCGTTTACAAAAGAACCTGCTTCCGGATTGTCATAGCTTTTCGCCAATTCAATGGCTTCGTTTACCGAAACAGGCTCAGGAATATCATCCCGATATTTGATTTCATATACCGCAATCCGCAAAATTGCACGCAAAGGAGCAGAAAGACGGGAAACCTCCCAACGGTGGCTGTTTCGATTGATAATTTCATCAATTTCAGACAGACGATCCCAAACCCCTTCCAATTCTTCTTTGGTAAATTCCATATCCTGTTCTTCCAACGGAATAGCAATTTCTTCTTCCGGATCGGAAAAACATTGGAATTCGTTCCAGATTTCCGGGGGTTGTTTTTTTCTTAAATCGCACTGATAGAGTAAAACCACTGCTTGTTCTCTGGCATTTCTTCTGCTCATATCTTTTTGTTCCTTTCGTATACAAAAATGTTCTTTTCATTATTGTATCATAAAAATAGGGTTTTGTTCAAGGGTTTTTATGAAATTTTTAAGAAATTTAGAAGAATCGAAAAAAAGGTTTACAATTTTGAAAAAAAGGTGTATAATGGAAATGTAACAACATGAAAGGACGTGAATGACTTATGACAAATCAGGACAGAACGAAAAAATTGGTAATTTTAGCATTATTTTGTGCTATCATGGGTGTTATGGCAGTAACCAACATTGGAATGATCCCTTTGGGATTTATGAACGCGACTACATTACATATTCCTGTGATCTTGTGTGCTGTTTTGCTTGGTCCTAAAGAAGGAATGTTTATGGGATTTGTATTTGGATTAATCAGCCTTTTGACCAATACCTTCCGTCCCAATGTAACCTCCTTTGTATTTTCTCCCTTTTATCAGTCGGAGTACGGAAATCCTGTATTTAGCTTGTTGATTTGTTTTGTACCCAGAATTCTTATCGGCTTGTTTTCCGGATTGAGCTACCGTGGCTTGAAAAAAACGGAATTGCCTCATATTTTAGCGTTAGGAACTAGTGGCTTTATTGGTTCTATTACCAATACCATTTTTGTAATGGGCGGAATCGGTCTTTTATTTGGTGACGGTTATGCTGCAGCGAAAGGAATGGCGGTAGAGGCTTTGGGAAACGTGATTGGTTCTGTTGTGCTGATTAACGGGGTACCGGAGGCACTCGTTGCCGCTGTTTTGACGGCTATTATCGGAAATACCTTGCAAAAATATGTAATGAAATGAGGACAAGAATGAAAATCATAGATATCATAAAGGGTTCCAAGCCCAGTCTTTCTTTTGAAGTATTTCCTCCTAAAACGGATGTGGCATTTGACAGTGTGATGCAGGCAACCGAAGAGCTTGCTGCAATGAAACCTGATTTTATGAGTGTGACTTACGGAGCAGGAGGCGGAACATCTGCTTATACAGCACAAATTGCTCGAAATCTGCAAGATAAATTTGGTGTTCCTGCTTTGGCTCATTTGACTTGTGTTTCTTCTACCAGGGATCAGATCAGAGCACAGCTGCAGCGGCTGAAGGAGAACGGAATTACCAATATTTTGGCTCTGCGCGGGGATATTCCGGAAGAAATGGATAAAAACAATTTGGAATTTCATTATGCGGCACAGCTGATTGAAGAAATTAAAAAATTCGGAGATTTTTGTATTGGAGGAGCTTGCTATCCTGAAAGCCATCCCGAAAGCGAGACCTGTGCAAAGGATGTTGCTTATCTGAAGGAAAAGGTAGAGCAGGGATGTGAGTTTTTAACCACTCAAATGTTTTTTGATAATAATATTCTCTATAACTTTTTATATCGAATTCGTGAAGCGGGAATTACCGTTCCCGTAGTAGCAGGAATTATGCCTGTTACCAATGCAGTGCAAATGAAACGAATTTGCTCCATTTCTCAGACTGCTCTTCCGCAACGATTTATTCGGATTGTTGACCGCTACGGAGACAAGCCTGAAGCGATGAAACAGGCAGGCATTGCTTATGCAACCGAACAAATCATTGATTTATATGCAAACGGAATCAATGCCGTTCATGTATATACCATGAATAAGCCTGATATTGCGGCAAAAATTCAAAGTAACGTCAGTGAGATTATCCGATGAAGACAGAGTACGAACGAAAAACCGGTTTTTTTTCAGAGATAGAGGTTCCCGAACAAGAACTTTTTTTGCGTCTTGGAACAAGGGAACTGACCAAAGAGACGGAGGAATGTATCCGCCGGTTAAAGGAGCATGCGGTTTACCGATATTGCTATGTGCGACTTCCTGTTTTTTTCCATTCTGCCTGTCAGTTTACTTTAGGAGATGTGACGGTTACCTCAAAAGCTTTAGGAAAAAATTTGCAGGATTGCAAGGAATGCTTTTTAATGGCTGTTACCTTAGGTGCGGGTGTGGATCGATTGATTGGAAGAATGGGAGTGTTATCTCCTGCAAGACAGTTTATAACAGACGGGGTTGCGTCAGCGTTGACAGAAGGTCTTTGTGATCGGGTATTTGATATCCTTGCAGAGCAAGAAAACTGCAAGCCCAGATTCAGTCCCGGGTATGGGGATTTTTTATTGGAATATCAGCCGGAACTTTTGCGGTTAACAGAGGCGGGAAAGCAAATCGGGTTACATGTGACAGATTCTATGTTTTTAACTCCTTCAAAATCCGTAACGGCAGTAATAGGAATCAAATAGGGCGAACAGGACAGTTCGTCCATTTTTGTAGAAAGGGAAACACTATGACGATCAGAGAAATCATCAAACAATCCAGAATTTATTTTGACGGAGGCATGGGAACCATGCTTCAGGCGGCTGGCTTGAAACCGGGGGAAAATTCTGCCCTTTGGAATCTTTCTCATCCCCATGAGGTAGTTGCGGTGCACCGTGCTTATTTAGAAGCGGGGTGTAATGTGATTTGTGCCAATACCTTTGGCATCAACCCGATGAATCAAGAAAATTATGATACATTAATTCGTTCGGCAATCAGTTGTGCAAAGAAAGCGGCACAGGAATTTCCGGGTACATTTGTGGCTTATGATATGGGTCCTTGCGGAAAAATGCTGGAGCCTTTGGGTGACTTACCCTTTGACCGTGCTGCGGAATGTTTTTCTCTCCTTGCAAAAAGTGCAGCAGATGCAGGGGCGGATTTGATTTTTATTGAAACTATGAACGACAGCTATGAAACAAAAGCGGCAGTTGTGGGAACGAAAGAAGCTTGTGATTTACCTATTTTTGTTTCCAATGTATATGACGGAAGCGGAAAATTGATGACAGGTGCCACCCCTTCTGCTATGGCAGCAATGCTGGAGGGATTGGGCGTAGATGCTTACGGATTGAATTGCTCCTTGGGGCCTGTTCAGATGATTCCTGTGGTTCAGGAGTTGGCGGCAGTTTCTTCTTTGCCTATTATCGTCGTTCCCAATGCCGGTCTTCCGCGAGTGGAGAACGGAAAAACTGTCTTTGATGTGACCCCTCTTGAGTTTTCAGAGATTATGCGGGAAATTGCCCAAATGGGAAGTGTGCTGTTGGGCGGTTGTTGCGGAACTACCCCGGAGCATATCCGTTTGACAATAGAGCAAACAAAAGAAATTCCTTATCAATACCCCGAAAAGAAAAATAAAATTTTGGTTTCTTCTTATACACACAGTGTGGAAATCGGAGCCGACCCCATCTTGATTGGAGAACGGATTAATCCTACAGGCAAACCAAAATTAAAAGAAGCATTAAAAAGCTGTGATTTGAATTATATTTTGAATGAGGGAATCCGCCAAAGCGATCGGGGCGTTCATATTTTGGATGTGAATGTAGGCTTACCCGAAATTGATGAAGCAGAAATGATGAAACGTTGTGTAACCGAGCTTCAGGCGGTGACCGATTTGCCCTTGCAGATTGATACGGGTGACGGTGAGGCTTTGGAACAGGGGGCTCGGTATTATAACGGAAAACCCCTGATTAATTCGGTAAACGGAAAGCAGTCCAGTATGGATATGGTGTTTCCTGTAGTAAAAAAATACGGCGGTGCCGTGATTGCTTTAACCATGGATGAGTCAGGAATCCCCGACACCC
>JAZQHN010000096.1:0-8504 GCA_045540615.1 Clostridia bacterium | reverse complement strand
CCCACCCGAAAACATTTTCGGGTGGGTTTTTGTATCACGAAAACCACACAATAACTACAAGATTCAACAGAGGTCAACCGATAAACAAAAAAGAATGGTTATCAGTTTTAGATTTAAAATTTTTTATCTTGAGAAAGCCTTCCCCTGGAGGAGCAATGATTGCCAGTGGCAATCGGTTATCACCGACCGAACCCACAGGTGAGACAGGTGGGTTGCGTAGCAACTCGGATAAGATGGAATAATAAGATACAATAATTGACGATTGCATTCATAATCTACACCTCACCACCGTCTGCGAGGAAGAATACCAATCCGAAAAGCGGAACAAAAGCACCTGCCCACTTGGTGGAATAAGAACGGAAAAAGCAAGCAACCGCATGGAAAACATCGAATTTTCCATGCGGTATTCTGTTATTTGATAAAAGATAAATCTAATTATTTTATTTTCATTTTTTCTTTTTTTTCTTGCGGTAGACCGACTTTTTCGACGGTCTGACATATAAGTAGATGTAAAAAATAAACAAATGTCAAAAATTTAATATTTTCCTAATAAATTTTCGTTTTTTAAACAAAATGATTTTTATTTTTTTTTGAATTCCTCTCCGTTAATCAGAAAATCGATAGAAACATTAAAATATTCAGAAAGTTTTTTCAGCATAGCAAGATCCGGTTCTCTTTTTCCATTTTCGTAATGAGAGAGAGCTTCCCGAGAAATATTTAAGTCAATGGCAACCTTCAGTTGATTCAAATTTTTTTCTTTTCTGATGATCTGTAATCCTTTCAAAAAATCACCTCTTGACAATATTGTAATATTAATAAATTATTTTATGGGAACATATAAATTATTTACTCTAATTCTCTTTTGCAAAGAGCAATCAGATCTTCTGATTTTGCGGTAGCGGTTTTGACATACATACCTTTGGCACTGTAATAAATCCGAACGGTATCATCATTTTCCGTATCCCATTGTAAATCATCCTTGGAAAAGGCAAGTTCCAAATTAATTCCGGAAAGTTTTTTCCGGGTGCATAAAAATCATTTCTGAACACCATTACATCATTTTTTCTCTTTTCACTACCCCTGCATTAAAGGTAAGAACAGAATCATAAGGAACCATGTCATAGGACAATATGGTACCTTCTTGTTTTTTTATTATTTCTTTTTTTATTATATACTTAAAATAATTTCGAATCAATCTATTTTTCAAAGATGTTATATAAAAAATCACAGATTTTAAAAGAAATATTGCAATTTTATCTATAAAATGATATAATAAATCTTAAGGAGCTGATATTATGGGAAAAATAAATAAAAAACAAAAAAGTTTGTTTCCTTCTTTTTCTTCGGATCAAACTTGGTTTTATATTAAAAAAAGAAATATTGTTTCTATGCCGAAAATTAATTTTCATTGGCATGATTATTGTGAAATAGAATTTGTGATCAGTGGTGAGGGGATTAATATGGTTGACGGAATTTCCTACCCTCTTCAAAGAGGAAGTGCTTATTTGCTTACTCCATCAAGCTTTCATGAAATCACCCGTAATGAGCAGGTTCCTTTGGTTTTATACCATGTAGAGTTTAACAACACTTTTTTGGAAAGTCAGTTATTACAATCAGTTATTTCCTGTTTTAATGAAGAAGAAACCGAAGAATTGATCTTTTTGTTCCAAATGCTTGAGAAAGAGTGTAATGGAAAGAAAAAATACTGTAATGATATTATACAATTGTTGTTAAAACAAATTATTTTCCTGTTGCTCAGAAATGCCTTTCCTCATTCTGAAAAAACGGTACAATCCAACCATATCGGAAAAATGATTCATATGATTCATTATCGGTTTCGAGAAAAATTAACTTTGCATGAATTGGCAACAGAGTGCAACCTGAATGTAAACTATTTAGGCGAATTATTCAAAGAAACCATGGGAATGTCTTTTCATAAATATATTTTGAATCTTCGGCTGAAATATGCATATTCTCTGCTGTTAAATTCAAACTTTACCATCAATGAAGTCTGTTATGAATCCGGATTTTCTTCCCCTTCTTATTTTATAAAGTTGTTCAAAGAGCATTTTCAGACTACACCTTCAAGATTACGAGAACAGAAAAAGGAGGTATAAATAAATCAAATGCAGAGTAACAAGGGAAAAAAAGAAAAACCTTGAGCAATTCAAGATTTTTCTCCATTTTATATTCTTTTATTATTTTTCTTCCGTTGGCTTTTTTACCATTTGATATTCATTTTTTCTGATGCCGGGATATTTTTCATCTAAGTATTTTTCTCTGTAAGGATTAACGCCTTCGGAGATTTGTTCCGGTTGATTAGGTAAAATCCAACTCTTCTTCTTATAGAATTTTTCATGGAAGGTATTTTCAATCCGTCCTGTTTTTTCTAACACATCCATACAAGCCCGAATACAGCCTCTTGCACCGCAGATTGCAAAATATCCTGTGTGATTTAAAATATAATTGTAATATTCATTGACAGCACCCGTTCCCGGTTTTCTGCCCCATTTTGCTCCTGCCATGGAATAGCTCATAATATAGGCTTCTTCTTCTGTCATATCGGAATTTCGAACATCAAATGCCATGTTGGGAAATTCTTTTTTAAGGAAAGGAGAGCATTCGTTGTTCATACCGTGGTGAGAAAGGGTACAGCGTCCCATCTGAACATCTCCGTACCACACCTTTTTTTCACCGTAATCTACAGTCAGGTACCTTTCATCCTTTACAGGAGGAATGGCACTTCCGGGACATTCCCGAACACAGGCACCGCAATGAAGACAAATATCCCCGGTTTCCAAAATAGGATCCGGTTCCAGTTCACAATCGGTAAAGATTAAACCAAGTCTCACACGAGGACCGAATTTTTTGGTGAGAAACACTTTGGAATAGCCGATTTCTCCCAAGCCACAGCCTGCCGCAATCAAACGAACGCTGCAAACCACATCTGAAGGCACTTTTCCTTCTGCTACAGGCTCTCTTGTAACACCGTTTCCTTCAGGAACAGCGGGATAATGGGCAACTGCTTCATATCCGTGATCTTCAATAAAACAAGAAAGCTCATAGCTTTTTTTAGGACGGAACAGCGAATTTAATTTATTATAGGAATAAAAGGTATAATTATGCCAATGGGTTCCTTCTTCGATTCCGCGATATGTTCCTCGGGGAATTCGCATGGCAAGGGCGATTACTGATTTTGCACCGGGGAAATAGGTTTTGGGAGACATTAAAAGGGGTGCCTCTTCAAATCGTTCTATATTTCCGATGGCAATACAGTCAATTCCAAGCTCCTTTGCCTTGTCTTTAATCATTTGGCTTGTCAGTTTCATATTAATGACCTCTCTTTCCGTCCTTGGAAAAGACGCCACCCAACACATTTGCTACTTCTGAATCCTTTTCAAATGCTTGACCCTTTTGGTCTAACGCCCAAGCATCATTCTGACGAAAAGGGGTTTCAAACAAATTATCTATCAGCTTGTTTTCTTCCAAGTGGCACATACAAGTACGGTTACAAAGAGCTGCCACACGATCGGGTGTTCCCGCGGAGGTAAATCTGTTAGGAATGGCACCATTTTTACAGATTTTACATTTTTCATAATCTACAATTCCGATTTCCATTTTTTTACCGCAAATTTCAATGGTTCTGGTTTCGGTTTTGCTAATAGCACCCAAAGGACAAACATCTGCACATTTTCTGCACTTATTACAAATACTTTCTTCCAATAAAGGGGTTGCGGGAATTTCCGCATCGGTGATAATCATATGAAACCGTTGTCTGGAGCCGAATTTCTTTGAAAATACCATACCGCTGTAGGAAAGCTCACAAAGACCGGTTGCCACTGCCGCATAGGCAAAATCAGGAAATACATTAGGAGCAGGTCTGCCTTCTGCAACAGAAACTCCTGCAGGCTCCACTTCGGGAGGATTGGGAAAAATAGGAACGGCTTCGTAACCATTATCCTCTAAAATATTGGTCAGATTATAGCAAGCAATGGATAAAAACTCATCTTCCAGCCAGTTTTTTCCGAACAATGCATAATCACTGAAATTGGTTCCTTCTTCAATGCCCCGCAAGGAACCTCTGCAAATTCGTTTTCCTAGCATAATAACAGTCTTTCCTTCAGGAAAAATGGAAAAAGGATTGTGCTGAGGATCTACTTGCTCAAATCTGCTTTTATCGGCAAATCCGATGAGGTCAATTCCTTCTTTTTTTACTGCTTCTTCAATGATTGTTTTCAATTCCATAATGAAAACTCCCTTCATAATTCAATAACATCAGTATATCATCAATTTGGTTTGTTTGCAATCATAAAAATAGTAACAGATTTTAGATAATCGAAACTTGCCTTTTTGATTTAATTATGATAAAATAAAAAAGAAAGGTGTGATTTGATTGAATTTTTTAAATTCGTCAGCGGTATTATCAATTCATGTTTTTGAAGCAGATTTTCAAAAAAAGGAAACTGTTTTTGTGTCGGAACGCGATTTTTATTCTTTGACCTTCCGCAAAAGCGGATTGGTCAGTATTTCCTGTGACGGAAAAACGGTTATCTCCCAAGCGTCAAGCATTACCTTTGTTCCAAAAGGAAAATCTTATTATACGGAAGTGATACAAAGCGGTTCTATGATTGCCGTTCATTTTACTTTGTCTGAAGAAAGGGAAAAAGAAAAAGGCGTAAAAACGTATACGCCTCTTCATCCTGAAGTATTATTTTCTTTGTTTTCTTCATTATTTGAACATTATAAAATCGATAATCCAAGAGATTATACCTGCATGTCTCTGTTTTATGAAATTTTAGCTGTTTTGGAAACTGCTGATTTCGGTATGGAGAAAGGAAGACTGTCAAAACGAATGACCAAAGCGAAAGACTATATTGACAAATCCTTTTCTAATCCTTTTTTATCTGTTGAAAAAACAGCAGATTTTCTTGGTATCAGTCAAGTTTATTTTCGAAAGGAATTCAAAACGGCATTCGGAATATTACCCTCTGATTATATTAAGCACATCCGATTTGAGCATGCCAAAGCTATGTTGAAAACAGGGTATTATTCGGTGGGAGAAGTGGCTGAAAAATGCGGATTTTGGTCCTTGAGCTATTTTTCTGCCGCCTTTCACAAGCAATTCGGCATCAATCCTTCTGAATATATCAAACAGAAAAAATGAGAATCGTTTATTTTATTTCATAGTTAACGGCTTGTCTTTGAGCAATAAAGGGACGGACAAAGGTATCAGCTACCAAAACATGCTCGGGATGGTTTGCATAAAGCTCCAATGCGTCCCAGGATTCGTGCTTAGAAATCAAAACCACGTTCTGAGGATCCCGATCAATTCCTACCTCCAATGAAAGAAGACCGGGAATTTTACCTGTCAATTGTTCTAATTCTCTTTTTATATTCTGAACAATTTCATCTTTTCCTTCCTTTAATTTCCACATTACTACATGACAAATCATGATTCATCATCCTTTCTTAAATTTTTTACAGAATTTCGCTCCATTAGAATGGGCGGAAATACTTTTTTTTCGGGAAATTTTTCCTCCATCAAAATTTTTGCAGCATATTCTCCAATAAGTTCCTTTGGATGTGCCACAGAGGTCAGGTGATAAAAGGTGGAAATCATAGTATCATCCACGCTTATTACGGAAACATCTTCAGGAATGGAATATTCGGACAAAGCATCCATGCATTCTTTTGCTACTTGATCGCTAAAGCATAAAATCCCCGTGATTCCTGATTCAATCGCCTGTTTTAATTGCTGGGACAGTTGGTTGTTAAATACAATCTCGGTGATATATCCTATTACTTGCTCTAAGCCTGCTTTCCGAAAATCGGATAATGCATTTTCCAGAATGGTAACGCATGCTACCCGGCTGTGCCCCATTTTCTTAAAATGGTGCCCTGCAAGTACGCCTGATTCTACTTCGTCCATCATAACAGAGGAACCGGATACAAAATCATATGCATAGTCAATCATGATGATAGGAATTCTTTTTTCCTCCAATGCATGAAATGCTTCTGTTAATTCTTCCCGTGCAGGGTTGGTTTCGGGACTGCCCTGTAAAATCACACCGTCTGACCCGCGTAATGCAATTTCTTTTAATAATTTTGCAACTTGACTGCTGTCATTTCTGGTATCACCTGCAATCAGATTGGCATTGTACTGATCCAAAACGCGGCTGATGCTTTGCATGTAATAAGGAATAAAATAGTAATCCTTAATATCTAACAAAACATCAATATTTTTTCGTTGCGAAGAAGCTTTGCAAAAGGTTCCTTTTCCGTGTTTTTTCACAATCAATCCTTCGTTTACCAACTGTTGTAACGCTTCTCTTGCTGTCTGTCTTGCAACACCGTATTTTTTTACCATTTCCGGTTCGCTGTCCAACTTGTCACCGGGCTTAATTTGTCCCGATTTCATTTGTTCCCGTAAATAATCTGCCAGTTGCAGATATAAGGGACGGGGGTTGTTTCTGTTAATCATTTTTATCACCTATTTTATTATACTTTATTTTTTCAAAAAATGCAAGAAGTGATTGACAAATTCCCATTATTCTGGTATAATTAGTATGTCAAACTTGTACGGACAAGTGAAATCAAAAGCCTATGCCCCGAATAACGAACCTTAAGCCGCAAGCACGAAGGAGAAACCAAGAAAACATGGGTTTGGTTTTCTGTTTCGAGTTCAGCGGAGCTGCTTAAGTGAGTGGTCGTGAGGGGCTGGAGGCTAGACGGATCAAAAACCTATACCACAAACAACGAAACTTAAGCTGCAGACATGGAAGATTGTAGGGTTCGGCGTCCTCGACGAATCGCAATGAATTGCCTTACGACTCCATATGTCTCTTCGGGGCAAAAAAACGTATGAAAAACAGAAAGGAAAATTATCATGAGAGAACAGTTAAAAGAACAAATTAAAAATAACGTTACCATCATTGACACCTCTGCGCTGACCTTTACCGATGTAAGAGACTATCAGCATCTTGCAGAAGGAAATGTTTGGAATAAAGCCATTCAGGCTGCATTGGATGAAAAGAAAAATGTGTTCATTCCAAATCTTGGTCATCCCATCTTTTTGGCAGAATCTATTTTTATGGATTCCGGTTGCAACTTGGACATTGCTCTTGATCAGGAAATCAGACTTTGCCCCAAAGTCAATACCTGCATGATCAGAAATCGTAATATCCGTTCGGGAAACGCGTTTTATGTGGAACAAGAAGACCCAGATGAACAGATTACCGTAAACGGCGGTATTTGGTGTTCGGAAGGAAACGGCAGACTGCGGGTTGATAAATTCGGCACCAGCGTTGGGGGATTTGCTCATCTTCTCTTTTCTAATGTAAAAGGATTGAATGTAACCAATATTACCATTTTAGGCGGTGCAACCTCTTACGCAGTTCAGATTACCAACGCCCACGATTTTTATGTTGACCATATCTCCTTCTATGACCACAGAAAAGACGGTGTTCATATTGACGGTCCTGCAAAATACGGAATCATCCGCAACCTTAAGGGCAATAATTTAGGAGATGACATGGTAGCACTCCTTGCCTGGGACTGGTACGCTTCCGGCGTAACCCATGGGGATATTGAATACGTATTGGTAGAGCATGTGGAAGGGGACGACAACGAAATCCGTCTTCTGTCAGGCAGAAAAGAATACCCCAACAAAAAGACCCATGACTGTGCCGTTCGCAATTGCGTGATCGAAGATGTAAGCGGAATTTATACTTATAAAATGTATTATCAGCCAAACTGTGCCAATGTAGAGTTTGGAACGGATTACGATTCTGCCCTCAATGTTGGGGAAATGAGCAACATTTATTTCAAGGATATTTCCTTCCCCTGCTTAAGAGAAAGCGGATTTAACGACATTCCCGTATACGGATTGTTTGATATTCTGGCAGACTGCGAAAATCTGAATTTTGAAAATATTTCTATTAGCCAAAGTTGGGAAGATTTGGAGAAAAAGAACATTCGCGTGGTTAACGCAGGCCCCATCTCTGCTCCTTACAAAGTGGTGGAAGACCCGAAGGAATGGGGAGAATTGTTCGATCCCAATGCTATTTGTACCGTGAAAGATATTCATTTGAAGAACGTTACCTTCTGCGGTCAATTGGAAACTGATCCTGAAAAATTATTCAAAGAAACCAAGCAAAGCCCCAATTCCGAATTGCCAAAACTTGGAGGAAACGGATACGGAATCATCGAAGAAATTGAGGTAGAATTATGAAATCATTAAAGTATGAAATGATGGCAATCGGCAGTGCGGCTTTGTGGGGACTGGCATTTCCTGTTACCAAATTTGCAGGCGGAGCAGTGGATTCTGTCAGCTTCCTGATGCTGAAATTTCTCATTGCATCCATTTTCGCTGCGTTGTTGAGTATAAAACAATTAAAGAAAATCAAGGACCCCAAAATGGTACTTTCTTGTTTGTTTCTGGGTATGATTTTTGCTACCCACAGCTTTTTTCAGGTAGAAGGATTGCGATATACCAGTGCGGCAAA